>JBEIVF010000118.1:0-6459 GCA_040374005.1 Gemmatimonadaceae bacterium
CAGCCCCGACGCGCAGCCGCCCTTTGGCGTCCTTCAAGGCGGTCGGATGTTTCTGGGATTTCTCGATATCCTTGACGGTCACCAGCCCGATACAACGATAGGCGTCGTCCACGACAAGCAGCTTCTCGATCCGATGCTGGCCAAGGATCCGCTCCGCTTCGTCGAGTGTCGTGCCCTCGGGTGCGGTCACCAACCCTTCACGCGTCATCGCCTCGGCCAGCGGGCGGTCGAGCGAGCGCTCGAACTGCAGGTCGCGGTTGGTGATGATGCCCACGAGCAACCCCGTCGTGTCCACCACGGGCACGCCCGAGATCTTGAAGCGCGCCATCAGCACCACGGCTTCGCGCAGCGTGGCCTCAGGCGTCAGCGTCGTCGGGTTGCGGATCATGCCGCTCTCCGAGCGCTTCACCCGGTCCACCTCGGCGGCGTGCCGATCGATCGACATGTTCTTATGCAGCACCGCGATGCCGCCCATGCGGGCCATCGCGATCGCCATCTCGCTCTCGGAGACGGTGTCCATCGCCGCCGCGACGAACGGGATGTTGAGCGCGATCCCGCGCGTGAAGCGGGAGGTGACGTTCACATCCTTCGGCAGCACCAGCGAGTGGCGCGGCATGAGGAGAACATCGTCGAAGGTCAGCGCCGGCTCAGGCCGCACGCGCGATTGCACAGGGCTCACAGGGGTCACCTAGAACGCGAAAGCCCGCACACGGAGCGTCTCCGTTGCGGGCGTTTGAGCAGATGGGGGTGCCATAACGAAAGTTAGGAACCCGCTAGAGCTGAATCAAGGGCTCGGCTTCTTGCCCGCGGCCGTGACATCCGCGGCCACCGACTCGGCCGCCGCCTTCACGCCATCGAGGAGCCCGATGGCCTTGGTCATCAGGCCCATCGTCTCGGAGATGGCGGTGGTCGAGAGGTTCCCGGCACGCATCGTGTCCTGCACGCCTTCGGCGAACCGCTGCACCACGCTCGGCTCGGCCGGCGGCCGGGCCGCGTACCGCGACTCCAAGAACTCGATGTAGTCGAGCACTTGGTACATCCGCTCTTCGGGGAGCGCCTCAAGACGGCGCATCACCCGCTCCTTGAGGAACTCGTTCATCAATAGCTGCCCCAGCGAATGCGATCGCCGCGCACATCCACGTGCAGGTAGCCACTGGTGCGCGCCGTCGGACGATAGATGCCCAAGCCGCCAACCAGATCCGCGTTCAGCGCTTCGACCCGCTCCACCGCACCCACCAGCAACGCGATGTCGCGCGAGTTGAGCCGCCCGTCGCGATTGAGATCGTCCATCCGCCCGTTGCGGTCGGAGTCCACGATGATGTCCGCCGCGTCGCCGTACTGATGGCGGCTATCGGCCGAGGCGCCCGCCGAGCGCACCGTGCGGTTGTGATCCGGCGTGCGGAAGCCCGACATGACCGTCAGATGGTCCGCCTCGTACCCGCTGCGCTTGAGCTCCGTGAGGATCAGCTCGAGCTTGTCGATCAAGCGCTCGCTGAGCACTAGGTACTTGGGCCACACCGCCGTCTGGTTCTTCGCGAGGAAGTCCTTCAAGCGGAAGTTCGCGGAGACCGGTGCGTCCTGATTCTCCTCGGTGACTTCGATGAAGCCCTGCGGGTTCAGATACGCCCCGTTGCGCGCACGGCCGCGCTCGTCGGGCCAATAGCCCACGCGATACGAACCCACCAGCGACCCCTTCTTGACCGCGAAGGGATGCATGACGATGTACGAGAAGATCGAGGTGCCCGTCGCATCCGGCAGCGAGTAGACGCCCGGCGTCGTCGCCGCCTCACGCCCGAACAACCGCTCCACGACGGCGATTCCGTCGCGGTCCTCACGCGCCACGAAGCGCGCGCGCAACTGACGGCTCTTGCCCCGCAGCGAATCCGGCACGTCGTCGCGCGCGAAGAACGCGCGCGCCGTGACGCGTGCGGCATCGTCGGCCACGGCCGGCCGCGCGACATTCCCGGACACGGCGAAGGCCGCGACCGCGAGGGCCGCAAAAGTCAGGAACTGCTTACCAGGCCGGCGGGCCCGCGGTGTGGCTGCGGTCAAACCGTCGGTCTCCTCGCGTCAGGGGGGTGGGTCGGCGATGCAACGAGGGGGCTGCATCACGGCACTGCCAATCCAGAAATATGGCGAATTCTGGACCTGGTTTGTACCCATGACCCATCCCAGAGGATCCCCAGAGGCGAGGGGAACGCCCCCAACGACACTGGACGAACGACCAGAACGGCTACTTGGCGGGTGCGATCGAGATGAGGTCGATGATCGGCACACCGACGGGGCTACTCCGCCCCTCGCGCACCCGGGCCGTGACCAGCACCGCGGTCATGGCGGGGATGGCCCGCGCCGCCTCCAGCAAGCTTCTGGGAATGGCCCCGTACACCAGCGCCGACTCCGTACCTGGCCCTCGCAGGAGCAGGTAGGGCTCGTTGCTCGACATCCCCTTCCGGAGCGCATCGGCCCGCTGGAAGGCGATCAGCTGCATCTCCCACCGCACCACGGCGCCCCGGTACTTCTCGGGGTCGGCCCGGAGGTCCGCCGCCGACACCCGCGACTCGCTCGCCGAATCGGCAATCGCGAGGTCGCGCTCGGGGATCCAGCCGTCCACCCGCACCCGTACCCAACCGCGGTCGCGCGAGAGGGTCTCGACCACACTGCCGGCGCGGATCGTGGCACGTTCGGCACCGCCGGGGGCGCTGAGGAGTGTCGTCGACCGTAGTGCCCGCTCCGCCACGCCATCACGGCTGCTCGGCGGCGGGGCGGCTTCGGCTACCTTCGTCTCGGCGGCCGTTGCCGACACGGCCTTCGTGGCCGGCGGCGCGGCGTCCACGCGCGGCGGGGTCTTGGCGGGCGTCGCCGCCGGGCGGCTCCGTGATGCCGACGACAACTCCGCGCTCCGAACCCACCCGGTGCGCCGCACCCGCGTCCAGCCGTTCCGCTCCGACACCCGCTTGAGCAGCGTGCCCATCTCGAGCGTGGCGATCACCGCTTGGCGCGGCCCGTCCTGCGCACGCATCACTACCGTGCCGCTGCCGGTCACGGTGCGGTCCAGCGTGCCGCGACGCGTCCCCAGTCGTGTGGAGACGACCCATCCCTCGATGGTCACCTGCGTCCAACCGCTCCGGGTCGACCCCGTGCGGATCGGCGCGCCCCGCGGGAGTTCCGCGATGGTCGCGCCGCCGGCCGTCCCATGGAGCGAGACGGCGGCTGGGACAGTGGACTGCGCCGAGAGCATCGTGCTCGCGGCGCACAAAAGGAGAAGAGCGAATCGCATTGCTGGAGAGAAAGCCGACGGGACGTGTATGTTTGTAAGACGTTCGGCGCGCGCTCACGAAACACTTCATCCTGTCGCTTCGGTCCATGCCCCCTCGGTCGCGCCCTTCGGCACTCTTGGTGATCCTCGATGGTTGGGGCTATCGCGAGGCGACCGATGCCAATGCGGTGATGCTCGCCGACGATCCCGTGTGGAAGCGGATCTGGGCGGCGGGGCCGAGCACATTGCTCACGGCCTCGGGCCGCGCGGTCGGGCTCCCCGACGGCCAGATGGGCAACTCCGAGGTCGGCCACTTGAACCTCGGCGCCGGACGCATCGTGCAGCAGGATCTGGTGCGCATCGGGGAGTCCATCGCGACGGGCGCGTTCGCGCGCATCCCGTCCCTCGTTGCCGCCTGCGACCGTGTGAAGGCCACCGGCGGCACACTGCATCTGATGGGGCTCGTGGGCGACGGCGGCGTGCACGCGCACGACGAGCCGCTCCGCGCCCTCGTCGAGATGGCCGCCGCCGCTGGTGTCCCGCGCGTGGCCGTGCACCTGATGCTCGATGGTCGCGACACCGCGCCGCGCTCGGCGCGCGAGTTCGTTACCGCGCTGGTGCCGTCGTTCGCGGGCCGCGCGGTGATCGGCTCGATCGGCGGACGCTACTACGGGATGGACCGCGATCATCGCTGGGAGCGCACCGAGCGCTGGTACGACGCGGCCGTGCTCGGTCGTGGGCCCGCGGCCACTGATGTGCTCGCCGTGATCGACGCCGCGTACGCCGCGGACGTGACCGATGAGTTCGTCTCGCCCCACACGATGGTCGATGCCGCCGGTGCCCCGGTGGCGCCCTTCGCCGATGGCGACGAGCTCATCACCTGGAACTTCCGCTCCGATCGGATGCGGCAGATCGTGCGCGCCATCGCCGATCCGGCCTTCGATGGCTTCGCGATCGCGCGGCGCGCCGCCGTCGGTGTCACCACGTTGACCTCATACGACCGCACGCTGCCGGTGCCGGTGGCGTTCGATCCGCAGAACATGTCGAACGTGCTCGGCGATGTGCTCGAGGCGCACGGTCGCACGCAGTACCGTACGGCCGAGACTGAGAAGTACCCGCACGTCACGTACTACTTCAACGGCGGCAACGAAGTCCCCGCGCCGGGCGAGACCCGCACGCTGGTGCCCAGCCCCAAGGTGGCCACGTACGATCTGCAGCCCGAGATGAGCGCCGAGGAAGTGACGGACCGTCTGGTCGAAGCGATCAGCGGCGGAACGTTCGACTTCCTGCTGGTGAATTACGCGAACGGTGATATGGTCGGCCACACCGGCTCCTTGCCCGCCGCGATCAAGGCCTGCGAGACGGTGGATGCCTGCCTCGCGCGCGTCCTCGAGGCCGCGCGGCACATGGGCACGGTGGTGCTGGTGACCGCCGACCATGGCAACTGTGAAGTGATGGTGGATCCGGAGACGGGTGAGCCGCACACGGCGCACACCACCAATCCGGTGCCGTTCACCATCGTCAATGCCCCCGCTGACACGCGCCTGCGTGACGGGGGGATCCTGGCCGACGTTGCGCCTACGGTGCTCGGCGTGCTCGGGATCGCCCTTCCCTCTGAGATGACGGGGCGCGACCTGCGTCTCCCGCTGGAGTCCTGAATGCGTTCGTTCCTGCTCGTTGCGTTGGTGCTGTCTGCTTCGCCGGTGGCTGCACAGGTCGGCTATCCGCCCGCCGAATCGCCGTATCGTGATGTGTCGGGCAAGCACGGGATGACCGCGCTCCTCGGATGGTTCGCCGCGGGGAAGGATCCACTGGGTCTGCTCCCCCAGCCCAGTCTCATGTTCGGCATGCGCTACGACACCGACATCGGTGGACCCGCGCAGCTCACGTTGCGCACGCAGTTCGCCCCGACCACGCGCCGCGAGATCGATCCGTCGCGTCCCCCCGCGTCGCGGGAACTCGGCGACCGCTCCTCGTTCGTGACCATCGCCGATCTCGGGGTCAACTTCAACCTCACCGGAAACAAGAGCTGGCACGGCATCGTTCCGTCGCTCTTGCCATCCGTCGGCATCATGACCGACTTCGCGGCCGAGGACGACGGCGGCTACTCCCTTGGCACCAACTTCGCCTTCGGTGTCGGCGCCGGCGTCCGCTACGTGCCCGGTGACCCGAAGTACGAGTTCCGCGCCGACATCGGCACACTGTTCTCGCAGTCCGAGTACCCCAGCTCCTACTTCGTGTCGTCCGAGGGTCAGCCGGCCGTGGCCCCCGCGGGCACCGACCGTTCGGGCTGGCGTCGGCACCTGACGCTGACGCTCGGGTTCACCTACCACTTGGCGCGCTGAGCATGCCGCGCATCACGCTCACGCGTCGCGTGTACTTCTCGGCGGCGCATCGGTATCGCCGCCCCGAGTGGGATGACGCCAAGAACACCGCCACCTTCGGGCTGTGCGCGCGCGAGTTGTACCACGGGCACACGTACACGTGTGATGTCACCGTCGCGGGCGCGCTCGACCCACTCACGGGGTTCGTGGCTGATCTCGGCGTGCTCGACACCATCCTGCAGCGTGAAGTCCGCGAGCCGCTCGATCATCGCAACCTGAACCTCGAGGTCGCCGAGTTCGGCGAGGGCAAGGCGATCCCATCGTCGGAGAATCTTGCGGCGTGGATCGCGGAGCGCGTCCAACGTGCGCTCGGCGCCGCGGGTACGGTGCAGAAGGTGGTCGTGCAGGAAGAGCCCCATCTGTGGGCCACGTGGGAACAGGACTAGTCGCTCCGGTCCGCGGCGCGATCCTGGCGGGAGGCCGGGCCGCGCGATTCGACGGCGCCTCCAAGGGACTGTACGCCGTGGGCGCGCGTCGCATTATCGATGTGGTCCACGCGGCACTCAAGCCCAACTGCGACGACATCGCGATCATCAGTGGGCACCGTGACGCTGCGCGTTGGCTCCCTGATGTGCGCGTGCTACCCGACATCCTCGACGGCGGTGGCAGCGCCGTTGGCATCCATGCCGCGCTGCGGCAGATGGCGTCGCCGCTGATCGTGGTGGCGTGGGATATGCCGTTCGTGACGCCGCAGCTCATCACCTTGTTGGCCGCGCGTGGCGAAGCCGGTGGGACCGCGCACGATGCCGTGGTGATCGAAGGTGGGAAGCCAGGCTCGATGGAACCGCTGTGTGCGTGGTACACGCCGCCGATGGCCGA
>JBEIVF010000318.1:0-1547 GCA_040374005.1 Gemmatimonadaceae bacterium
AACATCATCGGTTACCCCGGCACGGGCGACATCAAGGTCATGGCCATGGTCAATGGCGGTGGCCACGACTACCTGTCGAACCAGTTCACCGGCGGCTGTAACGGCTGCCCGAACCTCGCTGAGCCGCGACTCGTGAACTTCGAGGCCATCCCGGGTCTCCAGTACGTGACGGTGTCGGCGGGCGGCGGCGGCAATCCGTGCCCGGGCGACATCGACGGCGATGGCGCTGTCGGCGGGAGCGACCTGGGCATCCTGCTGGCCGGTTGGGGCGGCACGTCGCCCGACCTTGACGGCGATGGCTCGGTGGGCGGCAGCGATCTGGGTGCCATGCTCGCAGCATGGGGCCCGTGCCAGCCGTGAGTCGCTGACCTGAACCTCTGGAATCTCCAAGGGTCCCCCCTCGCGGGGACCCTTGCTTTTTTTTGCGCGCAAAGTGGCGCGTGGCAGCGCTCAACCTAGACTTCGCAGCCATGATGGCCCGCACCCTCACGACCGTCGCTGCCGTGCTCGCCTGCGCCGCTTCCGTGATGGCGCTTCCGCCATCCACGCGGCCGGGGATCGGCGCGATTCCGTATTCGGCGGCGGGGCAATACGGAACCACCTTCCGCGTCTTCGCGCCGTTCGCGGACAGCGTTGCTGTCGGTGGCACCTTCAACGGCTGGAACTCGACGCAGTATCCGCTGAGCAACGAGTTCAACGGATACTGGAGCGGTGACGTGCCGTTCGTGACGGCAGGACAGCGCTACAAGTTCTTCGTCAAGCGCGGCACCAGTTCGGCCTGGCGCAACGACCCGCGAGCACGTGATCTCACGAGCTCGGTCGGCGATTCGGTGGTCTACAACCCGGCCTCGTACACCTGGCAGCACCAGTTCACGATGCCGCAGTGGCGCAAGCTCGTGATGTACGAGATGCACCCCGGCGCGTTCTTCGCCCCGACGGCGGGCACCCCCGGCAACTTTGCCACCGTTCGCCAGAAGCTGCAGCACCTTGAGGATCTTGGCGTGAACGCGATCGCGCTCATGCCCATCAACGAGTTTCCCGGGGACTATTCGTGGGGCTACAACCCGTCGTACCCGTACAGCGTGGAGAGCGCCTACGGATCGCCGAACGACCTCAAGGCCTTCATCGACGATGCGCATTCGCGCGGCATCGCGGTGATGGGCGACGTGGTCTTCAACCACCTTGGCCCCAACGACATGGACCTGTGGCGCTTCGACCACTGGTACTCGGGCACGGGCGGCGGCAGTTACTTCTTCAACGACTTCCGCCTGAACACGCCGTGGGGCAACACGCGCCCTGACTACACGCGCGGCGAGGTGCGGACGTACATCAAGGACAACTGCATGATGTGGCTGGAGGAGTTCCGGATGGACGGCCTCCGCATGGATGGCACCAAGTACATCCGCCGCACCGACCAGAACGGCGTGGACATCCCCGAGGGCTGGTCGCTGCTGCAGTGGATCAACGACGCGGTCGATGCCTCGCAGCCCTGGAAGTTCATGATCGCCGAGGACATGGACCTGAACCCGTGGCTGGGCAAGACGACC
>JBEIVF010000049.1:0-10620 GCA_040374005.1 Gemmatimonadaceae bacterium
GGGGGGTGGGGGGATATTTCAAATTAGTGCGGAGCGGCGTCCGTGAGCGTTGGCGTCCCCGGCACGAAGGCGGCGAGGTCCGGCTGACCCCGCTCTCCGCAGGCAAGTGATGATGGCTGGCGCAGTTCGGCGACGGCGCCGCAAGCCGGAGACCCTACATTGGCACCAACCCAACAACGGAAGTCCGCCAATGCGAGCATCTTTGCCAGGAACCACCACCGCGCTTGCCAGTGCGCACCAGCGAGAGCAGTTTGTACACATGGCCCTTCCCGAGATCGACCTGTCGCTTCTCTCGCCTGACGAGAAGTGGGCGCTCATCAACGTGATTTGGGCATCCCTGGAGTCCGCCGGAGACGATTCGCTGTCGGACGAGGACCGCGTCAGTCTCGACCGCGCAATCGCGGAGGCTGAAGCGAACCCAGGATCCAGCGAAGACTGGGAGTCTTTCCGCGCGCGCCTGCTGAAGACGGTCGGCTGATGGTCGAGCTCCGCCTCACGGCGAGAGCACGGCGTGACATCGAACGATCGTATCGCTGGTACCTGGCGCGACACCCAGAAGCCGCGGGCAGATTCGTTGACGAGATTGACGTCGCCCTTGCCTCCGTTCGCGGGAACCCCGCCTTGCATCCCGTCCTGTACCGAGGGGTCCGGCGCCGACTGCTGCGAATCTTGCCGTATGCGTTGTGGTACCGGTGGAATGCACCGGAAGTCCTAGTTCTTGAAGTCCGACACCTGCGACGTGCTCCTCGGACGAGCGGCCGCTAAGTAGGAGTCGGCGCCGGGTCGACCGCCCCCACCCACCCCCTCTTTTCGGTATATTTACGGGATGCCCGACGCCCCCCGCCTCTACCCGCCGCGCGAGCGCTCCGTCGCGGGAGACGCCTCGGGGAGCCATGGCCTGAACCCGGAGCAGCTCGCCGCTGCCACCCACGAGGGCGGCCCGCTCCTGATCGTCGCCGGCGCCGGTACCGGAAAGACCCGCACCCTCGTCCACCGCGTCGCCCACCTGCTCGAACGCGGCGTCAGGCCCGAGCGCATCCTCCTGCTCACGTTCACGCGGCGCGCCGCGCAGGAGATGCTGGCCCGTGTCGAGCGCCTCGTCGGCTCGGTCTCGCGCCAGGTCCACGGCGGCACCTTCCACAGCACCGGCCCCCGCCTGCTCCGCCGCTTCGGCGACCGCGCGGGGCTCGGCGCCGACTTCACCATCCTCGATCAAGAAGACGCGATCGGGCTCATGCAGCTCGCGCGCGCCTCGGCCAACGTCGCCGACAAAGGCAAGCGCTTTCCCAAGAAGGAAACGCTGCACCAGCTCTACTCGCGCCACGTCAACACCGACATCCCCGTCGAGCAACTCCTCGGCGACGAGTACCCGCAGTTCTTTGAGTTCGAACCCGAAATCCGCCGCATCTTCGGCGATTACACCGAGCGCAAAGCGGCGCGCAATCTCGTGGACTACGACGACCTGCTGCTGTTCTGGCTCGCGCTCCTCGACGCGCCGGGCATCGGCGACGAGATCCGCGCGCTCTACGACCACGTGCTGGTGGACGAGTATCAGGACACGAACACACTGCAAGCGCGCCTGCTCCACGGGCTGTGCCGCGAGCACCGCAATCTCACCGTCGTCGGCGACGACGCGCAGAGCATCTACGCGTTCCGCGGTGCGACCATCCGCAACATCCTCGACTTTCCGGGTACGTACCAAGGCACGACCATCGTCACGCTGGCGCGCAACTACCGCTCCACGCAGCCCATCCTCACCACGTCCAACACGCTGATCTCGCGCGCGGCTGAGCGGTACACGAAGGAGCTGTGGACGGAGCGCGTGGGGGGCGAGCAGCCGTGGCTCGTCACGGCCAGCGATGAAGCGCAACAAACACGCTTCGTGGTGGACCGCATCCTCGAGCTGTACGAAGAGGGCATTCCGCTCCGCGAGATGGCGGTGCTGTTCCGCGCGGGGTATCAGTCGGCCGATCTAGAGATCGAACTCACCGCACGCGGCATTCCCTTCGAGAAGTGGGGCGGCCTCAAGTTCCTCGAAGCGGCCCACGTGAAGGATGTGCTCGCCTTTCTGCGCATCCTAGAGAACCCGCGCGACGAGGTGTCGTGGTACCGCGTGCTGACGCTGCTGCCCGGCGTGGGCGACGCCACGGCACGCGCCGCCATCGAACAGATCGCGGACGCGGCGTGGTCGGCCGAGGCGCTAGGCGCATTCAATGCCCCTCCACGCGCCAAGGCGGCGCACGGTGGGCTGGTGTCGCTGCTCGCCATGTTGCGCCGCGGGGCGAAGCCCGGCGACGGTGCCGTGGCCGCCGAGATCGCGCGCGTGCGGGGGATGTACGACGACATCCTGCGCGAGAAGTACGACAAGCCTGACCCGCGACTCGCCGATCTCGATCAGCTCCAGACCATCGCCACGGGCTACCCTGATCGCTCGTCGTTCCTCGCCGCGCTCGCGCTAGAGCCACCACAAGCCACCAGCGACCTCGGCTTCGGCAGCGCCAGTGAGGACGACACGCTGGTGCTGTCGACCGCGCACAGCGCGAAGGGCCGGGAGTGGGACGCCGTGTTCGTCATCTGGGCCGTGGATGGGTATTTTCCGATGGCGCGGGCGCTCGGCACCGAGGAGTCGATCGATGAAGAGCGCCGCCTAATGTACGTCGCGCTCACCCGCGCGCGCGATCACTTGTTCGTCTCGTATCCCGTGAACATCTACGACTCGCGGCGCAGCATGGACTACAGTATGGATCAGGTGTCGCGCTTCTTGGATCGCGGGGTGCGCGAGACGATGCAGCGCGTGCTCGTCGATCCGGCGCCGCCGCCGAACTTGCCGGCGCCGCGGGGGACTCCTGAAGTGGATGTGCGCGCGGCACTGCGGGCGCGGTTCAACTGATGCTGCTTTCGTTGTTCGCCCAGATCGCCGAATCCGCCGCCCCCGTCCGCGAACTCGCGGAGGTCAGCGCGGCCATCCTGCAGATCGTCGTCACGCTCGGCCTCGCCGCGCTGTGTGCCACGCTGTATCGCAACTACAAGAAGCCCATCTACGCGTGGTGGACCATCGCGTGGTTGTTCTACGTGGTGCGGCTCAGCGCCATCATGACGTTCTTGCTGGGCGGCAATTGGATCTGGTTGTACTGGCACCAAGTGCTGACAGGATGGACGGCCCTGGCGGTGCTCGCCACGGCGGTGGTGTTCGCCCGCGGCGGCGGCTTCCGCTGGTGGTTCGCCGCGGCGTCGGTGTTCCCGCCGCTGTGGTCGTACCTCGCCATCTACGTCCTCGACTCGTTCTTCTGGGCGGCGCTGCCCGCCGTGGCGTTCCTTTCGGCGGCGACGCTGCTCACGGGTGTGGTGTTCTGGCGCTATGCCTCGCGCGTGGGATCGGTCGGTGCGCGTGTGCTGGCGGCCGCGTTCGTGCTGTGGGGGCTGCATCACCTCGACTATCCGTTCCTGCGCGCGCAGGGCGCGTGGGTGCCGTGGGGCTACTACCTCGACATCATCTTCGAGCTCGCGGTGGGGGCCGGCATCTTGCTGCTCGTCGCCGATGACCTCCGGCGCGGCGTACACGCGCTGACCACGCTCTCGGGCGAGCTCCAACAGTCCCGCCCGCGTCCGCGTGCGACGTTGCTCGACGCATTGCTCTCGCGGCCGCTCACGCTCCCCAGCGTGCGCGGCGCGGCGTTGTTCACGGCGGAGACGGGCGTGTACGAACGTGGTGCCGGCGTGTGCGAGTCGTGGCGAGGTCACGCACCGGCGGCCACCGAAGGCGCGCGCCTTACCAGTGCCATGTCCGCCGCCACCGCCACGATGCACGAGTCGTGGATGGGCCCGACTGGAGGCGAGTCGCTGCCCTTCGCCGCCGTGCTCCCCGTAGCTGATGGCGACGGACCTCGCGCCGCGCTGGTCATCGTCGGCGAGGCCCGCACGCCGTTTGCCGCGCTCGATGAGTCGTTCCTCACCGCCCTCGGCCAACAAGTAGGCAGCGCCCTCGCGACCGCCACGCTCACCGACCAGCTCGCCCAGCGCAGCGCCGACCTCGAGCGGCTCTCGGCCCGCATGCTCCGTCAGCACGAGGAGGAGCGCCAGCGGCTCTCGCGCGAGCTGCACGACGAAACCGCGCAGGTGCTCAGCGCATTGAAGATGGAGTTGGGCGTGATCCGCCGGGTGGTGCCGGTGGCTGATCAGGGCCGTGTGGATGACGCGCTCACCCTGGTCGACGTGGGCATCAAGTCGATCCGCGCGGTGACCAACGAGCTCCGGCCGGCGTTGCTGGAGGACTTGGGACTGGTCCCTGCCCTCCGTTCGCTGGTGAACGATGTCGCGGCCCGCGGCGAGATCGCCACGGACTTCACCATCGAGGATCTGGCCAAGACGCGTCTGTCCGCCGACGCCGAGTTGGCGCTGTACCGGGCGCTCCAGGAAGGGTTGGCCAACGTGGGTCGGCACGCCCACGCCTCGCGCGTGACCATCACCTTGCGCCATACTCCAGCAACGGTCGAACTGACGCTGGTCGACAATGGGGTCGGCTTCGACCCAGCGATCCAGGGACACGAACACATGGGACTCACGGGTATGCGCGAACGCGTCGCGGCATTGGGCGGACAGGTCACGATCACGTCGGCGCCGCAGGCGGGCGTGACGTTGCACATCACACTTCCGGGCGAGGTGGCCGTATGAGCACGCCGTGGCGCGTGATGCTGGTGGACGACCACTCGGTGGTGCGGGCGGGCCTCAAGCATCTGTTGGACTCAGACGAGCGCGTGACCGTGGTGGGCGAAGCCGCCAATGCGACGGAAGCCGTGGCGCGCGCCGCCGAGCTCAAGCCCGACCTCATCGTCCTCGACATCACGATGCCGGGCGCGAGCGGGCTCACGGTACTCGGTCGGCTGCGTGAAGTGAGTGGTGGTGCGCACGTCGTGGTGCTGTCGATGCACAGCGATGGGGAGTACGTGCGCGAGGCCGCGCGACTCGGCGCTGCTGGCTACGTGCTGAAGGACGACGCCGCCGTGGAGCTGGCCGATGCGATCGCGTCGATCCGCCGCGGCGAGCGCTACCGGAGCGCCAAGCTGGCCAAGCGGGCCGAGCCGGCGTCGCGCGCCGATGATCCGCTGACGCCGCGCGAGCGCGAAGTCCTCAAGGGCATCGCGAACGGGCAGACGAACAAGGAAGTGGCGACGGCGCTCGGCATCTCACACCGCACGGTCGAGACGCACCGTGAGAACATCATGCGGAAGTTGAACGTGCATACCGTGCCGGGGCTGACGCGGTATGCGATCGATCATGGGATCACGACGGCCTGAACTACCGCTTCGCCTCGGCGACGATCCGTCGAAACGCCTTCCGCACATCCCCACCCTCGGCCACCAGCACCGAGTCGAACACCGCCAGCCCCGTTCGGTACACGCGCCGCGACATCACCGTCGCATTGTTCAACCGCAGTCGCGTCACCCACAGTGTGTCCGCGACCCCCAGCGCCGGCGCAACATCGGCAGCGAGCCGCGCACGTGCAACAGCGAACACCTGATCCCGCGCCGCGAGTCGATCCTCCCGCCGCGCCGCACCCGGCAGCGAATCGAACGCCGCCTGTAGCGCCGCAAAGGTCTGCTCGTAGAACGCACCGAGGACCAGCTCACTCTGCCAGTCGCGCCGAATACGCGCCATGGCCGCGGTGTCGCCCCTCGCACGAAAGAACGCCAGCGCGCCATACGACCCCACGAAGTTCGCGAACGACTCGTTGAAGACCGCATCACCGGGGATCCACACCGTGCTGTGCACTAACTCGTGGATCACGGTGTTCACCAGCTGCGTGCTGTCGGCGCGGAGGGTCGTGTTCAGGAGCGGATCATTGAACCACCCGAGTGTGCTGAACGCCGACGCCGGACGCAGATCAGTGTCGAAGCCCGCGGCCTCGTCCTTCGCTTGGGCGGCGCGCGCGGCGGCAAAGTCGAAGTAGCCCTGATACGGCACACGACCCACCACGGGCCACCACGTGGTGCGGAGCGCCAGTGAATCGCGGAACGCCGCCGAGAGCACGAGCACTAGCGTGTCGGAGTCCACCCGCGAGTACGTGGTGAAGCTCTTGTCGGCCGTCAGCCCCAACGAGTCCACCGCAAAGCGCCGCGCCTCCTGCACGACTTGCAACTTGCCGCGCGTATCAGCGTCGAGCGTGGTGTCGCTGACGAGCTTGGCGATGGGCTCACGCCGCGCGAGGATGCGCGCCTCTTCGTAGCCAGCGCGCACGAGATAGCGCCCGGTGGGCGTCACGACGAGCAACAGCGCGCCAAGCCCCAACACGCCAAGGATGAGCTTCAGCACGATGCGACCGATCCGGCGTGCCATCGTCACGGCAGGCGAAAGATGGTGAGGCGCGGCGCGTCCGCCGAGCCCCAGAGGACACCACCATCAGGGGTAAATCGCACCGCAACGGACGACACACCCAGCGTGCTCACGCGCGCATACAGATGCCCCGCGCTCCGCAGGTCGCCCGCCACGCGATCACCCGGCGACAGCAACGCGGGCGCGATCGGGAACTCCGGCACCGAGATGATCACACCCAGCCGCGCGAACAACGCGCGCAGATTGCGCGAGGTGAGACGCAACTCCGGCGCCACGATGTTCCGTCGCGATCCCGGCAAGGAGTCGGCATACGCCATCACACTGAACTCGGCCGCGAGACGATCGAACGCCACACCCGTGCGATCACGCACATTGGCCGCGCCCCGCAACGGCGACTGCACCATCTGCCGCACGATGTCCTCACCGAAGCGATCCGCCAACCACCGCACGAACAACCACCCCGCGCCGCGCTCTTCCAGCGTCCCGCCACCGGCGATCGCCGTGAGCGAGTGCGTGTACGGCTCCCGCAGGAAGAGATACGAGTTGATCATGTTGTTGAGGATGAACCACCCCGCGGTATCCGGGAACTGCTGCTCGGGCGACGCGCGGCCCGCTGGCCACGGATACCGACGCTCCTGCTGCAAGGACGCCAGCTCCTCGGCGTAGTGACTCAACCCCTCGTTCAACCACACGGCCTCTTCGGTGCCACCGCGCAGGAAGACCTTCTGGTGGAAGTTGATGAGGTGCTGCAGCTCATGCACGAAGGTCAACGGCATCGTGCGTCCCCAGGTGACGTTCGTGTGCGGGCAACCCCACCGCCCCGTGGGATCAGGCACGAAGCCGTAGAACACTTCCGCCCCCGCCGCGTTCGGCGTGCGCGGATACAGATCGTGCGCGCTCACGAACCCCGCCACGTACCCACTGAGCGAACACTGGGTGCGCGGCGTCAGACCATTCACCACCGGCGTCAACACCACGTGCACGCGGCCATCGCCGTCAATGTCCGATGGCGCGCCGAAGTGGGCGATGCCAAGCGGGTACAGCTCGCGGTCGAACCAATCACCCAGCGGACGCAGGACGGTGTCCGAGAACGAGACCGCGTCATCCACCCAGATGAGCACGGAGTTCCCCGCGTACCGGAGCGTGGTGGTCACCGAGTCGAATCGGTCCGCCGCCAGCGTGGCGATCACGGGATAACGGCGCGATGAGCCCACGACCGGCGGCGGCGAGTCGGTCCGCACTCCCGAGCGCGGTCCACCGCGCGCGGACCGCGCGAACAGCTGCTCGCGCCGCCGGAGCACGGACTCGAACGACGCCGCCACCGAGCTGGGCCGCACCACGGCCTCAGGGACCGCGCCGATCGGCGACTCGCCCGACACACTCAGCGCCACGCGCACATCCCGCGGCACCTCGACCCCCACCGCGAACTGCCCGATCACCAGATACTCCGCCCCATCACCACCCAGACGTAAACACCCATCACTGGCCGCGGCGTCCACCGAGATCATCGTCCCCGGCGCCACCTCCACCACCGGCGCCCCCGGTTCGTAGCGCAGTGGGCGCGGCAAGCTCCGCGCACCAACACGCTCCACACTCACCCACACTTCGTCGCCACTCAGGCACGGCGGCACCACGGCGCGCAGCAGCGTGTCGGCGCGGCTCACCACGGCAGCGCGCCAGCCGTCCACGAATACCAAGGCCGGCGCGGTGAACGAGTGCAGCCCAGTGCCCCGCACCGTGATCGTGTCGCCACTGCGCACCGACACCGCTGACAGCTGCGACACCACCGGCGGCGGCCCCAGCGGGCCCACCGGGAACGGCACGACGACGCGCCCCACAGGATCACCCGCGCAGCCGGTCAAAAGGACCGCCAGCCAGAGCACCCCACGAACACAGCGCAAGTCCTTGACAGTCAAAGAGATATCACTCTCGCTCACCGCGTAACGCCACGCTTTCAATGCGCCCTCGAATGGGCTATTGTTCGAGTCCATGTCCTTCGTTCATCTGCACTGCCATTCCGAGTATTCGCTCCTCGACGGCGCGAACCGGATCGGTGACCTCATCGGCCGCGCGCTCGAGTTCGAGCAGCCCGCCCTCGCGATCACTGACCACGGTAACCTCCACGCCGCGTGGGAGTTCCAAGAGAAGGCGCGCAAAGCGAAGCTCAAGCCCATCATCGGCATGGAGGCCTACGTCGCCCCCGGTGAGCGCCGCACGCGCGGACGCGCCGCCCCCGGCGAAAAGGCATACTACCATCTCGTCCTCCTCGCGCGCGACCGCGTCGGCTACCAGAACCTGGTCCGCCTCTCGTCGCTCGCCTACACCGAGGGCTTCTACGGCAAGCCGCGCGTCGACCGCGAACTCCTCGCCAAGTACAACGAGGGGATCATCGTCTCCTCCGCGTGCATGGCCGGCGAAGTCGCCACGCACCTACTCGCCGACGACGAGGACGGTGCCCGCGAAGCCGCCGCCTGGTACGCTGAGGTGTTCCGCGACCGCTACTACCTCGAGGTCCAGGCGCACAACGCGGGTGAGCAAGCCAAGCTCAACGAGCGCGTGTTCAAGCTGGCGGCGTCCATGTCGCTGCCGGTCGTCGCCACCAACGACGCGCACTTCCTCACGGCGCACGACCACGACGCGCACGACGTCCTCCTCTGCATCGGCCTCAAGAAGGATCGGTCCGATGCCGACCGGATGACCTACGACAACGGGCTGTTCTTCAAGCACCACGAACAGATCGCCGCCCACTTCCCCGGTCGGCCCGACGTCCTCGACAACACGCTGCGCATCGCCGACGCCGTCGACATCACGTTCGACAAGAAGTACCACGTCCCCGCCTTCCCGCTCCCCACGGGCGTCAAGACGGAGAACGACCTCCTCGTGCAGCTCTCGCGCGTCGGCGCGGAGGAACGCTACGGCTCGCCGCTCCCCACGCTGCACGAAGAGCGGCTCCAGTTCGAGCTCGACGTCATCACCAAGACGGGCTACGCCGGCTACTTCCTCATCGTCGCCGATTTCATCAAGGCGGCGCGCGACCGCGGCATTCCCGTGGGCCCAGGCCGTGGCTCGGCCGCCGGCTCGCTCGTCGCCTACGCCCTGCGCATCACCGACGTCTGCCCGATCAAGTACGACCTGCTCTTCGAACGCTTCCTGAATCCGGAACGCGTGTCGATGCCCGACATCGACGTGGACTTCTGCGAAGAACGCCGCGGTGAGGTCATCGAGTACGTCCGCGAGAAGTACGGCCGCGATTGCGTGGGCCAGATCATCACCTTCGGGACGCTCAAGGCCCGCGCCGCCATCAAGGACGTGGGCCGGGTGCTGGGCTTCACCCCCGGTGAGACCGACGCGATCGCCAAGCTGATCCCCAATCAGCCCAACTTCTCGCTCACGATCAAAGAATCCACCGAGCAGATCGCCGAGGTGAAGGCGCTGTACCGCGACGATGATCGCGTGCGCCAACTCCTCGACTACGGCATCGCGCTCGAAGGACTCTCGCGTCACGCGGGCATCCACGCCGCCGGCATCGTGATCGCGCCTGGCCCCCTCGAGGACTACGTGCCCGTGTGCACGCAGGAATCCAAGGGCTCCGGCAGCGGCAGTGATGAGCGCGTCGTCGTCACGCAGTACGACATGAACGCGCTCGAGAAGGCCGGGATGCTCAAGATGGACTTCCTCGGCCTCACGACGCTCACGGTCATCAACGACACGCTCGTCGCCATCAAGGAACGCCACGGGATCGACCTCGATCTCAACGCGATCCCCTACGACGACGAGGCCACGTACCGCTCGCTCCGCTCCGGCCGCACCGCCGGCGTGTTCCAATTCGAGTCGCCGCTCGCGACCGACCTCGTGCGCTCCATGCGCGCCGATCGCTTCGACGACCTCGTGGCGTCGTCCGCCCTGATGCGCCCCGGTCCATTGGACGCGGGCATGCACAAGGTGTACATGCGGCGCAAGAAGGGCGAAGAGCCCGTCTCGTACGCGCTGCCCGAACTCAAGGACATCCTCGAGACCACCTACGGCGTCATCACCTACCAAGAACAGGTGATGCGGATCGCGCAGGTGCTCGCCGGCATCTCGCTCGCCGAAGCCGACGTGCTCCGCAAAGCCGTCGGCAAGAAGGACGCCGCGCTCATCGAAGCCGAGCTCGGCAAGTTCCGCGAGAAGGCGATCGCCAAGGGCCACCCGGCCAAGGTCATCGAAGACATCTCGGGTCAGATCGAGACCTTCGGCCGCTACGGCTTCAACAAGTCGCACTCGGTGGCCTACTCGGTCATCTCGTACCAA
>JBEIVF010000261.1:0-2543 GCA_040374005.1 Gemmatimonadaceae bacterium
AGCCACCCGTGCTTCTCGTGCCTCTCGTGCTACTGTTGCACCCGTGTCCGCCCCCTTGTCCGGGGGCCGACACGGGTGCAACTTTATCGGGATTCCTACGGACCTTGTGAATGTTTTCACAAGCGCCCGTTTCCAGTTCGTCCCTTCTCCTCTCACCCACGCGGATCGCTCGGATGTCCGGACGCAGGAAGTGGGCTTTGATCCCCGGGTTCGTCGTCATCGCGGCGTGTGTCGCGATGCTCGCCGCCTACACCGGGTCGTTGCAGGGAGCGCAGGACGCTCCCGCCGTCGCCGCTGATCAGCCGATCGGCGACTTGAATCCGGGGCAGCCCGGCTACGCTACCGCCAAGGCCAATCTGGATGTGGCCGGGAAGGCCCCCAAGGGCCCGTGGGCGTACCAAGGCGCGTCGAACTTCAATCGCTACTTCATCAGCGCGGATCCGTCGCCGGAGCAGCCGATCAAGTTCCCGCACCCGGTCCACGTCAACACGTTGGGCATGAACTGCGCGTTCTGCCACAACGCCGCGGACAAGTCGCCCGACCCGGGCCTCCCCGCCGTTGGCACGTGCATGGGCTGTCACACCGTCGTCGCGACGGGGCGCCCGGAGATCCAGAAGCTCAAGACCTACTACGATTCGGCCCAGGCCATTCCGTGGGTCCGCATCCACAAGGTGCCGGAGTACGTCCACTTCCCGCACATGCGCCACGTCAACGCTGGCGTCACCTGCCAGTCGTGCCACGGCCAGGTGCAGAACATGCCGCAGGTCGAGCGCTACGCCTCCCTCAACATGGGCTGGTGCGTGAACTGTCACGTGAACGGGTATTCGCAGGCCGATGGCGCGCGCGCCGCGGGCTATGAGCCCACCGCCGCGGATCTCGCGGCCCCCATCAAGAAGGCGGCGTATGATTGCGCCACCTGTCACTATTAGAACCCGCCGGAGTTTCTGATGAGCACGACGACGGGAAGCGGCGTCAAGCGCCGCGATTTCCTCAAGGTCCTCGGCGCCGGTGGCGCCGCGACCGCCACGGTGGGTTGCAGTGGCGACAAGGTCGAGAAGCTGATCCCGTACCTGGTCTCGCCTGACCATACGGTGCCCGGCGTCTCGACCCATTACGCGACCACCTGCCGGGAATGCGCTGCGGGCTGCGGCATCATCGTCGAGACGCGTGACGGTCGCGCGATCAAGGCGGAAGGCAATCCTGACCACCCGGTGAACCGCGGCGCGCTCTGCGCCCGCGGGCAGTCGGCGTTGCAGGGCCTCTACAATCCGGATCGCTACCGCGGCCCGATGATGCGCGATGGCGCCACCTTCAAGCCGGTGACCTGGGAGCAGGCGCTCCAGACGCTGGCGACCAAGCTCGGCGAGGTCCGCAGCAGGGGCCAGCAGAGCGAGGTGGTCTTCATCAACCAGCACGAGCAGGGCTCGTTCCCGGCCTTCGTTGATCAGTGGCTCAGCAGCTACGGCATGCCGGCGCACCTGAGCGTCGATGCCGAGGCGCCGCTGGGCACGATCGCCGCCAACCGCGAGGCCTACGGCACCGCGTGGCCGTCGCTCGACTTCGCCGCCGCCACGACGATCGTCTCGGTCGGCGCCGACTTCCTTGATGGATGGGGCCACAGCGTCCCGCAGCAGCTGTCGTGGGCCGATGCGCGCGCGAAGCTCACCGATGCGCCGCAGGCCTGGTACATCGGCTCGCGTCGGTCGCTCACGGGGCTCAATGCGGACGCGTGGATCCCGGCCAAGGCGGGCGGGGAACTCGCGATCGTGCGCGCGTTGCTTGGCGCGGCGGGTCGCTCCAGTGGGGTGTCGCTCGCGCAGGCCGCGGAAGCGGCGGGCGTGGACGAGGCGCAGCTGACGGCGCTCGCGGATCGCCTGCGTGATGGGGGACGGTCGTTGATCGTCGCCGGCACGACGGGTCCCGATGCGAAGGCCGTGGCCCTCGCGGTCGCGGAGCTCAACAAGGCGTTGGGCAATGTCGGCGTGACGGTCAAGCCGGCCGAGGCGATGCTGTCGTACGAGCGTCTCAACACGTCGGCGCAGCTGCGCGACGCGGTGGAGCGGATGGCGGCGGGCTCGGTCCCGGTGCTGTTCGTGCGTGGCGCCAACATCGCGTTCAGCACGTCGTCGCGGCTCGATGTCGCGGGCGCACTGGCCAAGGTGCCGTTCAAGGTCGCGTTCACGAACGTGCCCGACGAAACGGCGGAGTTGTGCGACCTGATCCTGCCCGATCACCACTCGCTCGAGAGCTGGGGTGATGCGGAGCCGCTGCGCGGCACGCTGGGCTTGCAGCAGCCGACGATGGATCCGGTGTTCGACACCCGCGCGACGGCCGATGTGCTGATCGCAGTGGCGAAGAACGATCCGACCACGGCGTCGCGCTATCAGGTGTCCGATTACCGCGCGTGGCTCTCGACCCGCATCCCCGGTGGGAACGCGGGTCTGACGTCGGCGCTCAAGACGGCGATGATCACGGGGGCCAGCGCGGCCTCGTCAACGTCGTCGGTGGCGGCGGCGCGCTCCAGCGCGCGGATCGAGTCGGTG
>JBEIVF010000079.1:0-8374 GCA_040374005.1 Gemmatimonadaceae bacterium
AGGCGCACATCGATCGTGTCCCGCACCGGCGTGATCAAGATGTGGCGCACCCGCGACTCGGCGGTGCGCACACGATCCACGCGCAAGAAGTGGTACCCGTACTGCGTCTTGAACACCGGGGACAGCATGCCAGGGCGCAAGCTGAAGGCGTACCGCTCGAACTCCGTCACGTAACTCCCGGGTTTGGCCCACCCGAGATCACCGCCCTGCATGCCACTGCCGGAGTCGGCCGAGAACCGCATGGCCAAGGTGTCGAAGTTCGCGCCCGCGGTGACCAGCGCGAGCAAGGAATCCGCGAGCCCCTTCGCACGCTGCTCGCTCTCCTCGCGGGGTGTCGGCGAGATGATGATCTGGCGGAACGCGACGGTCGCACCCGTGCGCGGGAACGTGGCTTTCAGGCTGTCGAACACCGAGCGGACCTCGGCCTCGGCCACGTTCATCTGTGGCAAACGGCCCTTCGCCTTCAGCGAGTCGACCGCCTGCTGCTGGATGCGCACGCGACGGAGATCCTCGATCCGCTTGCGCCGGAAGTCGTCCGGCGTGCCGAACCCGGCCTCACGAAGCGCCTGCAGGTACTCGCGATCGGTCATGTCGGCACGCTGCTTCGCGATGCTCTGATCCACCTCATCCGAGATGTCGATGTCGGCCACGGCGATCCCCAGCCGCTTGCCCTCCTGCACGAGCAACTCCGTGTCGATCAGCTCCTGCAACGTCACGCGCAGCGCTTCGGTCGAGTCGGACGGGAGCGGCTCTTGCCGCGCCACCTTGGTGTTCAGCGCCTCATAGAGCTCCGTCAGCAGGATCGGACGGTCGCCGACGATGGCCACGACCCGATCGAGCAGATCGGTCCGCACCGGCGTCTGTGCGTGCACAGGACGCGTCAGCACGAGCGTGGCCACGACGATGAAGCACAGCGAAACGAGGCGCATAGTACTCAGCAAAGGAACGAGGGGTGCGGGCCGGAGGACCGCACCCCTCAATCAACAAGAACGTGGACGACTTACTGCTGGCCGCCCGGCGGCGCCGTCGACACCTTTGGCATCGCGCCTTCCGGCACCGGCACCGGCACCATCCCGCCGCCCGGCGCTCCCGGACCACCCGGAGCCGCCGCACCGCCCGACCGCGCGCGCGTCGAGTCGAGCGCCGCCCGGATGATCGTCGCCCGCTCCGCCGCCCGATCCACGCCGGCCTGGTTCACGCGCGCCGAGTACTTGGAGCGCAACGCGTCCGCCAACGGCTGCGGCACGTCCACGAAGCCTTGTCCGCCCGTCTTCAGCAGGTTGTCGATGAAGTCATCGACCCGCGCCGCGACGATTCGCTCCTTCTCCGAGCCTGAGCTGACCGTATCGAGCGTCGTCGGCTCGACGCCCAGGCCGCCCCACGACGTCACGACCATGATGCGGAACGAGGACCGCACGTCGGCGAGGTCCGCCGAGTCCGGCGTCACCTTGGCGTCGTCGGCTTCGGCCACGAGCAGATCGTTGCGGACCATCGCCTTCACGAAACCGTCGATCGACGCGCTGTCACCCTGCTGCAACTGCGGGCGGATGTTCGACTGTGGCGGGAACGCGAGGATCCACTTGGCGAGCTTGCCCGTCGTGAAGTTCCCCTCACGCGACGTGGCGAGGACGAACTTGTCCTTCAGCATACCTTCGGGGTCCGCGGCGACCGCCTTGACCTTTTCGACGATGCCGCTGTTGACCACGAGCTTCGCCTTGGCTTCCAGCTCTTCGTAGTACTTGGCTTCGGCGCGCTGATCACCCGAGCCCTGCATCGCCTGCGAGAACTCCTCCGCGACTTCCGCGTACGCCGGACGGCGGATGATGTGGAGGCCGAACTGCGACTGGACGAGCTCGCTCGCGATCTGGCCCGGCTGCAACGACCGGACGCCCTGCTCGAACTCGGGGACCATCATGCCCGGCGGGAACACGCCGAGCTTACCGCCCTGCGCGGCCGAGCCGGGATCCATGCTGAACTCTTCGGCGAGCGCCGCGAAGTTCGCGGCGGTCGCGCGCTTCAGCACGCCCTCGGCCACGCGACGGATCGAGTCGACCCGCTGCTGCGACAAGCCTTGCTCCGGCACGGCGAAGAGGATGTGCTGCGCCGCGAGCATCTCGCCCTGCGCGTAGCGACCATCCATGCCCGCGGTGTCGTCCTTGGCGAACGTCGCACTGATCTGCGTGAAGAACTTCCGGGCCTTCAGCTGCGCGATCTGCGCCCACATCACCTCGTCCACCAGCTTGGGGTCGTTCAGCGAATCGCCCTTGGCGGCCGCGAGCGCAACGAGCTGGTAGTTCACCCACAGATCCGCCACGGCCTTCACGACCTCGGGCTGCATGGGGATCTGGGAGTTGCCGATCATCGCTCCGAGGCGCTCGGTGGAGAGCTCCTGCGAACCAACGCGGGCAACGACGTCGACGTGGGCCGTGAAGGCTTCCCGGAGTCCGTCACAAGCTGAGACGGAGAGCGCGATGCCAGCGGCAGCGATGAGGGTGTGCGAACGCTTCATGACAAGAGTGAGTGAACGAGACGAAAGCGACCTTACGTGAGCGCGCTGAGCGCGCGCACGAGCCCATCAATGACCGGCACGGCGCCCTGTGGTACCACCTTGAGTGCCAAAGGTTGCGGACGGCGGACCTCCACGGCGCACTGCACCGCGTGGAACGCCGCCGCGATCGCTTTGACCCGGGGGGTGGCCGACTCCCGAAAGGTAATCCGACCCTCGCCCGCATGCACCAGCACGCCCTCGATCCCGAGCTTGGCGCCGATCAGCCGCAGGGAGGCGGCCGCAAAGAAGGCCTCCGCCGCGGCGGGCAGAGGGCCGAACCGATCGCGCACCTCGGCCCGGATCGCCCCCACCTCAGCCGGGTCCGTTAGGTGGGTCAGCCGACGGTACACGTCCAGCTTGGCGTCGCCCGACGTGACGTACTCGTCAGGGAGGTACGCGGGCACGTCGAGCTGGACCTCCGATGGCGCCGGCGGCGGAGCCGTCTCGCCGGCCACGAGTCGGCGGACGGCCTCGTCCAGCATCCGCAGGTAGAGGTCGAACCCCACGGCCTGGGCGAAGCCCGACTGCTCGGGGCCCAGCAAGTTGCCCGCCCCCCGCAGTTCCATGTCCTTGAGCGCGATCCGGTACCCGGCGCCCAGCTCGGTGTGGTGCTCCAAGACCTTCAAGCGCCGCTCGGCGTCCGGATCCACGATGTCCGGCACCACCAGGTAGCAGTACGCCCGGCGATGCGAGCGCCCCACCCGCCCTCGGAGCTGGTACAGCTGCGCGAGGCCGAAGTGATCAGCCCGGTTGATGAACATCGTGTTGGCGTTGGG
Source organism: Gemmatimonadaceae bacterium (assembly GCA_040374005.1). Lineage (GTDB taxonomy): Bacteria > Gemmatimonadota > Gemmatimonadetes > Gemmatimonadales > Gemmatimonadaceae > DASRAP01. The sequence continues at coordinate 3,325 of JBEIVF010000079.1, forward strand.
CACGTCGAGCCCGGACTCCACGATCAACGTGCTCACGAGCACATCAGTCTCGCCCGAGACGAAGCCGTGCATCACCTCTTCGAGGGCCCGCTCCTTCATCTGCCCATGCCCCACGGCGATGCGCGCGCGCGGGACCAACCGTCGGAGATGGTCGGCGATCGCCTCGATCGTCTCGATCCGATTGTGCACGAAGAACACCTGGCCACCACGGTCAAGCTCACGCGCGATGCCCTCTTCGAGGAGTCCATCGTCCCACGGCTCCACGAAGGTGAGCACCGGCGAGCGGTCGCGCGGCGCCGTCTGCATCAACGTGAGGTCCCGTAAGCCCGCCAGCGATTGATGCAGCGTGCGCGGGATCGGTGTGGCCGTCAGCGTCAGTACATCCGTTTCCAAGCGGAGCTGCTTGAGCCGCTCCTTGTGCTTCACGCCGAAGCGATGCTCTTCGTCGATCACCAGCAGGCCGAGCGCCTTGAACTGCACATCGGGACTGAGCAGCCGGTGCGTCCCGACCACCACGTCGATGGTGCCCTCGGCCAGTTGGGTGAGGACGACCGCTTGCTCGGACGCCGTCTGGAAGCGACTCATCGCCGCCACCCGCACGGGGAAATCCGCGAAGCGCTCCGTGAACGTCCGGCCGTGCTGATCCGCGAGGATGGTCGTTGGCACGAGGACGGCCACCTGGCGTCCGGACTGCACGGCCTTGAAGGCGGCGCGCACCGCGATCTCGGTCTTGCCGTATCCGACATCGCCCACGAGCAGGCGATCCATCGGGCGCGCGCGTTCCATGTCGCCTTTGATGTCCGTGGTGGCCGTGCGCTGGTCCGGGGTGTCCTCGAAGAGGAACGACGACTCGAGCTGTCGTTGCCACGGCGTATCGGGCGCATGCGGCGGACGTTCGGCCACCCGACGCCGCGCATAGAGGTCGAGCAGCTCGCTCGTCATCGCCATGATCGCGGCGCGCGTTTTGTCGCGCTGTTGCTTCCACCGCTTGCCGCCGAGCGCGTGCAACGTCGGGGGTTTGGCCTCGCCCTCGGCCTCGCCCGCCGCGCGGTACCGCTCCAACTGATCGATGCGGTACAACGGCACATTCAACCGATCGCCACCCGCGTACTCGACCACCGCGACCTCGACCACGCTCTCGCGGACGAAGATGCGCTCGAGACCACGGTAGATGCCGACGCCGTGCTCCAAGTGCACGACGTAGTCGCCGGGGGTGAGCGCCGTGATCGCCTCGAGCACCGCGGCCGTGGCATAGCGGCGGGCGCGACGCAGGCGGCGTTCACGCCGGAAGATCTGGTGGTCGGTGAGGACACGGAGTGCCTCCTGCCCGGGTTCGGCCGGTAACGTGAACCCGCCGTGCAACACGCCGGTCGTGAGCGCGGCCGGCGAGGGACCACCGTACTCACCGCCGAGGAGCTCGTCCAACCGCTCCGCTTGGCCCGCGTTGTCGCAGAGGATCACCATCGGTGTCCCGTCACGCGCCAAGCGGGCGAGACGCTTCATGTCGCGATCGATCTCTTCCGGCGGCAGCACGCGGAAGCGCACCGTGGTCGGATCCGGCGCGCCGAGGGCGAGTGTGCCGAACGACCGGAGCAGCGCGGTGGCGCGCTCGGGCGCCGTGAACAGTTCGTCACGCGGTGGGGCATCCTCCCCGCGGCGGCGCGCGAGCTGGACATGGTGCGCCGCCTCATCCCAGGTGCGCTGCAGCTCGGGATCGATCGCGGTGCCGGCCGGCAAGATGATGAGCGTGTCGGGCGGCCACAGGGCCATCACACTCTCGCGCGTCTCGCCGACCGCCATCGTCAGGGATCCCCCTTCGACAGGGAGGAGCACGGCGCGGTCGAGATCGCGCGTCGAGCGCTGCGATGCGACGTCGAAGTACCGCACCTCGACGATCTCATCGCCCCAGAACTCCACGCGCACCGGCGCGGGCATCCCGAACGAATACACGTCGAGGATCCCGCCACGCACGGCGAACTGCGCCACATCATCCACCATCGGGACGCGCTCGTACCCCATCGCCGTGAGGCGGTCGGTGAGGACCTCCAAGCGGACCTGCTCGCCGCGCGCGAGTTCGAGCCGGAGCGCCCGGAGCGCCTCCGGCAGTCGCGTCCGCTCGAGCACGGCCCGCGCCGTGGTGAGGAGCACGCGCACATCACCGCGGAGCAAGCGCTCCAGCGTCTCGACGCGTTCGCCCGCGATCTCGGCGTGCGGTTCGACCTCCCCGAACCCTTCGCGCGGCGGATGCAACGCGACCGCGAGCTGGTCATCGAGGGCGTTCAGGTCGGCGAGCCAACGCTCCGCTTCGGGGAGCGTGTCCGCCACCACGGTGAGGAACCGATTGGGGTTGGCGCGGGCGAGCGCCGCGACGAGCACCGCATCCGCCGAGCCCGCGAGTCCACCCACGGACACGTGCGCACCCGGGGCCGGGAGCGCGTCACTGAGACGACGGAAGGCGGTGCGCGCGGACAGCGCGTCGAGCAGGAGCGGCAGTGACATTACGAGTGAATGCGGCGAGGCTCGCGAGCGATCCACGCCTCGGCGATCAGGCACGTGAGCAACAACACCAAGAACGTGAGGACCAGCGGACGGCGGGCGGTCCCGGAGAACGCGGCCGCCGCGGCGCCGGCGCCGTCCGCGGCGGGCTCGGCCACCCCACCGTCGAACGGCGCCCCGCGCGCGGCCGGCGACAGCACCCTGAGATCCGACTCGTCCGGCTCGGGATTCACGACCAGTGCGCCGACCGTGCGGCCGGCGCGCCGCAACCAGTGCACCCCGGGGCGGTCCGGCGCTTCCAGCGTGCGGTCGGTGACCACCGCCCGGGCGCTGTCCGGACCGATGAGCTCGTCCACGGCCAGCGGCAGCGTGATCATCGCGAGCGGCGCCACGTCCACGATCGGGCCGCCATCACTGAGCAAGAATTGTTGGGTGACCTGCTCGATCCACGGCACGAACCGCGCGTCGATAGGCAGGGTGGTGGCCACGGGGTCCATCGGGGACGCGACGAGCACGAAGCCCTCGCCGGCCACGATCCACGGCTCCCCGGCCACGCGAGCGAGGATGGTGCCGGCGTCAGCCCCCACGGGCGACAGCCGGTACCGCCAGAGGACGCGCACACCGTCGAGGCGCGCGTCGCGCACGGTGGCAGCCTCCCGCACGACGCCATCGAACCGCCACGGGATCCCCGCGGCCGCGAGCGCGCGGTTCGCCGCGCCGGTCTCCACGGGATCGCGCGGCGCGAGCACCAGCGACGGCCCACGGCCCGTCGCGGCGGCGCTCGACACCCCGATGCGCCCCGCGCGCGTAGCGCGCCCGCCGTCGACCAGCGTGGCGATCGCCCCATCCATGAACTCGCCCGCGGACGCGCTGACCTGGAAGGCGGGGGCGGCCCCCGCGTGGATCGCGAAGTGCCGCACATCGTCACCGCGCAGTTCATCGGCCGGGAGCTCGACCTGCCCGGCGATCCAGCCTTCCCCAGGAGCCTGGGCCCGCACCGTGATGGTCGCGTCGGGGCCGGCTACACTACGCGCGACGGTGCGATCACTGAGGACCACCCGCACGTCCGTGGAATCCGGGCTGCGGAGCCCGATGGTGACGGTCCCGCGGGGCGACCATCGCGTGGGCTCCGTGCGCGTGAGCGAGACCGCACGATTCGGCGGAACGTTCCCACGCGCGGTGATGAGACTGAGCGACACGCCCTCGAGCGGCACCGTGGTCGGCAACGCACTGGCCTGCGCATCGGTCAGGAGCACGAGGTGTCGTGCCTCACGGCCCGCTGCGCGCACGGTCGACACCGCGCGCGCGATGGCTGCCGGCAGATCGCCGCGGCCAGTGATCGGACGGAGGCGATCGAGCGCGGCCCGCACGCCCTCCGCCCCGGCGATGACGCCCCCATCCGCGGTGAACAACCAGACCTCGTCGCTCGCGGCGAGTTGCTCCACCACGGCCCGCGCCTCGCGGCTCAGCGCCGCCAGCGTCGGCTCGCCATCACGGACGATCGCCGTGCTCAACGAGTTGTCGAGGACGATGGCGAGCGCCGTGGGCGCATGGCCGCTCCCGCCGAACGACCCGAGCGGCCGCGCGGCGGCCATGGCGATCGCCACGACCGCCAGCACCCGCACCAGCATCAACGCCAAGTTGCGGAGCCGTAACTCGCGTTGGTGCTCCTGCGCCGCCTTGATCAGGAACCGCACCGCCGGGAACTCCACGCGCGCGCCCGTGCGGCGACGGAGGAGGTGGAGGATGATCGGGATCGCGGCGGCGGCCAGCAGGCCGAGCCAGAGCGGAGCGAGGAAACTCACGCGTGCTGCTGCCGAGCGAGGAAGGCGCGGCGGAGCGGGACGATGAACGGCTGGTCGGTCAGGATGGTCTCGTACCCCGCCCCGGCCGCGGCGCAACGGGCACGAAGATCCTCGATCGCCGCCGTCACGGTGGCGCGATACGCATCGCGCACGTCGGCCGTGGTACTGCTCATCGTGGCCCCGCTCTCGGGGTCGACGAACGTCGCATCGGCCACGTCGGGCAAGTCGCGCTCTGCGGGATCGAGGATATGCAGCACCTGCACATCGTGACCGCCCGCGCGCAGCACACTGACGGCCTCGTGGAATTCGTCCGGGTCGACCAGCAGATCCGAAAGCAGGATGACCAAGCCCGGCCGCTTCAGGAGCTTGGCCGCCGCGATCATCGCGCCGGGCGCATCCGTGGCCTGCCCCGCGCCCTGTTCACTGAGCGCGGCGACGATGCGCCGCCACTGTTGGGTGCGCGCCCGCGGCGGGACCACCGACCGCGGCGCGGCGTCGAACCGCACCAAGCCGACCGCATCGCGTTGCCGCAGCAGCAGGAGGGCGATCGCTGCGGCGACCTGCTCCGCGTAGCCCCGCTTGGTGAGGCGGTCGGGGCGCCCGCGCCAGTCCATGGACCGGCTCACGTCCAACACGATGGAGGCGCGGAGATTGGTCTCTTGCTCGTACTGCTTCACCAGCCAGCGGTCGGAGCGCGCCGCGACCCGCCAGTCGAGGTAGCGGAGGTCGTCGCCCGGCTGGTACGGCCG
>JBEIVF010000177.1:0-4311 GCA_040374005.1 Gemmatimonadaceae bacterium
ATCTCATCCTGGTCGGCCTCCCCGGCGCGGGAAAGAGCACCGTGGGGCAGCGCGTCGCCGAACGTCTGGCGCGGCCGTTCCTCGACTTCGATGTCGAGCTCACGCGCCGCGAAGGCAAGCCCGTCGCGGCGATCTTCGCTGAGGATGGTGAGCCCCATTTTCGCGCGCTCGAGCGCGCGCTCACGCGCGAGGTCGCGCTGGTCGGCGGCATGGTCGTCGCCCCCGGGAGTGGCTGGATCGTCGATCCGGCCAACATCGCGGCGGTGCGTCCACCCGCGCGCCTCATTTGGTTGCGTGTAACGCCCGAGATCGCGCTCGGTCGCGTGCGGTCCGATACGACCGTGCGGCCGCTCCTCTCGCAGGGCGATCCACTGGTCGGGCTTCGTCGGATCCTGGCCGATCGCCAGCAGTACTTCGAAACAGCCGATGTCGTTGTGGATACGGGACTTCTGACGTTGGACGCGGCGGTCGACGAAGTGGTCGCGCTTGCTTCGCCGAGTGGGCCCGGTTAGGATGGCCGACATCTATATGAGTGCGACCGAATCATTCCGGGCGCGTTCGAACGGCATTGCCGACGGCGATTCCGTGCCCCTTCATTAGAAAGAACCCCTCGTCATCACCACGGTGAGTCAGAGCCACACCTTCCGCGTCCAGGGACCACACGAGCACGGGCGATTCACGCCCGATGCGTGGGGGCACCTGTTGTCGCTGCGAGGGGCCGGCCTGCTCAATACTCAAGACTTCGAGTACGTCATCGAACGCGCGCTGCAGCAGGTGGACGGGCGCATTGCGCTCGAAGACCTCCGGATGCTCCTCGCGGGCACCGGACTCGGTGACAGTGGCGACGACACCCCTTTGGGTATTCATTGAAAATGCCAGCTCGCAAGAAGGTCAAAGCCAAGACGGTCGCCAAGCGTCCGGCCGCCTCAGCCCCGGCCAAGAAGAAGACCGTGGCCAAGAAGGCAGTCGTGACGAAGACGGTCGCGAAGCAGGTCGCCGCCAAGAAGCCCGCGGCGCCAGCGAAAGCCCCCGTCAAGAAGAAGACGGCGGCCAAGCCGGCGGCGACGGTGGTGGCCACGGCCCCCGCGCGCCGCACGTCGGCCGCCAATACGCCCGGTGCCGACGCGCTCGTCGCGCCAGCCGGTGGCGCGCTCGTCGTCGTCGAGTCGCCGGCCAAGGCCAAGACCATCGGCAAGTACCTCGGCCGCGGCTTCACGGTGCTCCCCACGGTGGGCCACGTGCGCGACCTGCCCGAGAAGAAGCTGGGCATCGACGTCGACAACAACTTCGAGCCTGAGTACGTGACCATCGAGGGCAAGGAGAAGACCCTCGGCGATCTCAAGTCAGCCGCGCGCGATTCGTCGATCGTCTACCTGGCCACCGACCCGGACCGCGAGGGAGAAGCCATCGCGTGGCACGTGCAGAGTCAGATCAAGCGCAAGGCCGGCCCCACGATCAAGCGCGTGCTCTTCCACGAGATCACGAAGGACGCGGTGCGCCGCTCCATCCAGAACGCGGTGGAGCTCGATCAGGACAAGGTCGATGCGCAGCAAGCGCGTCGCGTGCTCGATCGCCTCGTCGGCTACAAGGCCTCGCCGCTGTTGTGGAAGACCGTCAAGAAGGGTCTGTCCGCGGGCCGCGTGCAGACCGTCGCGCTGCGCATGATCGTCGAGCGCGAGATCGAGATCCGCGCGTTCCGCCCCGTGGAGTACTGGACCATCGAAGCGACGATGGAGAAGGACGGCCAGCGGTTCGCCGCGCGTCTCCATCAGCTCGAAGGCAAGAAGCCCGAGATCGGCAACCAAGCCGACGCACAGGCGATCGTCGATGCGGTGAAGGGCAAGAAGACCTTCACCATCACCGAGCTCAAGCGTCGTGAACGCCGCAAGAACCCGCAGGCGCCGTTCACCACGTCCACGTTGCAACAGGAAGCCGCCAAGAAGCTCGGCTTTGGCTCCAAGCGCACCATGCGCGCGGCGCAGCGTTTGTACGAAGGTGTCGAACTCGGCGCCGAGGGCTCCGTCGGTCTCATCACCTACATGCGTACCGACTCCAGCCGCGTGTCGGAGACGTCGGCCATCGCGGCGCGTGAAGAGCTGAGCCGTCACTTCGGTGAGGAGTTCCTCGCCAAGGGCGTGCAGCTGTACGGGGGATCCAAGGACAGCACGACGCAGGACGCGCACGAAGGGGTGCGCCCGACGGATCCGTCGCGCCGGCCCGAGGATGTCGCGCCGTTCCTCAAGGGGAAGGACGCCGACTTGTTGCGCTTGTACCAGCTCATCTGGCAGCGCTTCATGGCGTCGCAGATGGCGCCCGCGGTGTTCGACACCACCACGGCGGATTTCTCGTTCACGGCCAAGGGCCGCGACGTGATGTTCCGCTCCACGGGTTCCATCATCAAGTTCCAGGGCTTCTTGGCGCTGTACAAGGAAGCGCGCGAAGAAGGCGAGGGCAAAGCGCTCGAGGACGAGCAAGCGTTGCCATCGTTGGAGCAGGGCGAAGATGTGCCGGTCACAGCCGTCACGCCGAGCCAGCACTTCACCGAGCCGCCGCCCCGCTTCTCTGAGGCCTCGCTGGTGCGCGAGCTCGAGAAGGAAGGCATCGGCCGTCCGTCCACGTACGCGTCCATCATCTCCACGCTGGCCGATCGGCGCTACGTGCTGCTCGAACAGCGCCGCTTCTTCCCCACGGCGCTCGGCGAACAAGTGCTCAAGGTGATGCTCGCGCAGTTCCCCGCGTTGTTCAACGTGGGCTTCACGCGTGAGATGGAATCGGAGCTCGACAAGGTCGAAGCCGGCACGCTCGGCTGGCGTGAGGCGATCGGCGATTTCTACACGCCGTTCGCCAAGTCGCTCACGAACAGCGACGTCGAGGGTCTCATCGCGGCCGCGCACGATCTCAGTGCGCTCGAGACGGAGCGCTGCCCCAAGTGTAAGAGCAAGCTCGTCCCCAAGGGCGGGTTCTTCGGGCCATTCGTGGCCTGTGAGAACCACCCCAAGACCTGCGACTACACGCGTCCGGTGACGGGCGAGCGTAAGCCCGCGCAGCTCACCAAGTACAAGTGCCAGGAGTGCGGTGAGTTCATGGTCGTGCGCCACGGGCGCAGCGGTGACTTCCTTGGCTGCTCCAAGTTCCCCAAGTGTCGGGGCACCAAGTCGCTGCCCACAGGAGTCGCGTGTCCGAAGGATGGTGGGGACATCGCGCAGCGCAAGTCCAAGAAGCGCGGCAAGACGTTCTACGGCTGTGAGAACTATCCCACCTGCGACTTCGTGTGTTGGGACAAGCCCGTGAAAGAGACCTGCCCCGAGTGCGGGTTCGAAGGCGCCGAAGCCAAGTCCAACAAGACGCGCGGTGCGTTCCGGAAGTGTCTCAAGTGCGCCAATGAGTGGGACGTCGCGGAAGAGGGGGCCGAGGCGGAGGTCGCCGCGGTGTGAGTGTCGTCACCGTAGTGGGCGGCGGACTCGCGGGCAGCGAGGCCGCGTGGCAATTGGCCCAGCGGGGGCACGACGTCGTGGTGCACGAAATGCGTCCGGTGCGCGGGACCGCCGCGCACCAGACCGATCGCTTGGCCGAGTTGGTGTGCTCCAACACGTTCAAGAGTACCGAGGTCACCAATGCGCATGGGCTGCTCAAAGCGGAGCTGCGTACGCTCGGCTCGCTGATCCTCGAGTGTGCTGATCTGGCGCGCGTACCCGCTGGCTCCGCGCTCGCCGTGGACCGCGAGGTGTTCGCCAACGCCGTGCACGAGCGGATCCACGCGCACCCGCGCATCACCGTGACGCGCGGTGAGGCCACGACGATCCCGTCCCCGGGCATCATCGCCACCGGTCCGCTCACGAGCGATGCGCTGGCGGCCGCCATGCGCGAGCGACTCGGCGGCGACGCGCTCGCGTTCTACGACGCCATCGCGCCCATCGTGTCCATCGAGTCGGTGGATACCAGCATCGCGTTCCGCGCCGCGCGCTACGACAAAGAGACGATGGCCGACGCTGGTGAAGAGGGCGCGTATCTCAACTGCCCCTTCACGCGCGACGAGTACGAGGCGTTTCTCGACGCGCTCACCACGGCCGATCAGTTCACCGCGCACGAGTTCGACGCCGTGCCGTACTTCGAGGGCTGTATGCCTGCCGAAGAGATGGCCAAGCGCGGCCGCGAAACGCTGCGCTTCGGCCCCATGAAGCCCGTCGGGCTCACCGATCCGCGCACGGGTAAGCGACCGTGGGCCGTGTTGCAGCTCCGCCGTGAGGATCGCGCGGGAAGGATGTGGAACTTGGTGGGCTTCCAAACGCGGCTTCGCATTCCGGAGCAGGC
>JBEIVF010000185.1:0-4183 GCA_040374005.1 Gemmatimonadaceae bacterium
CGTGGCCGGCCGCATCATCGCCTGGCGTGGGCACGGCAAGACGATCTTCGCGCACGTGGGCGACGAGTCGGGCCGCATCCAGCTGTACTTCAAGAAAGACGTGCTCGGCGAGGCGTTCGACGCGCTCACGCACTTTGACCTCGGCGACATCGTCGGCGTCGCGGGGCCGCTGTTCCGCACGCGCACGGGTGAGGTGACGGTGCGCGTCGAAGAGGTGACGATGCTCTCCAAGTCGCTGCGGCCGTTGCCGTTCGGCAAGGAAGAGACGGTCGATGGCCAGGTCGTTCGCTACAGCGGGCTCGCCGACAGTGAGCAGCGGTCGCGCCAGCGCTACGCCGACTTGGCCGTGCATCCGGAGATCCGCGCGCTGTTCGCGGCGCGTTCCAAGATGACGCGCGCCATCCGGGGCTTCCTCGATGCCAAGGACTACCTCGAAGTCGAGACGCCGGTGCTGCAGCCGTTGTACGGTGGCGCGTCGGCCCGTCCGTTCGCGACGCATCACAATGCGCTCGACATGCCGCTGTTCTTGCGCATCGCCGACGAGCTGTACCTGAAGCGGTTGGTGGTGGGCGGGTTCGAGCGGGTGTACGAGATCGGCCACGATTTCCGCAACGAAGGGATCGACCGGACGCACAATCCGGAGTTCACGATGTTGGAGTTCTACGAGGCCTTCGCGGATTACACCGTGATGATGGGCCGCGTGGAACAGCTGATCGTGACGGCGGCGGCCACGGTGCGTGCCGCCTTGATGCCGTATGCGTCCGAGTACCCCGAGGGCGCGGCGTTCGCGTCCGCGGTGGTGGAGACGCCGTTCCCGCGCATCGACTGGTGTGCGTCGTTGGCCGCCGGCCTCGGCGCGGATCCGCTGACGATGACCGACGACGAGGTGCGCGCCGCCGCCCGCAAGCACGGCGTGAACGCGGTCGACACGCTGAGCCGTCCCAAGTTGCTCGATGAGCTCTTCCAGGCGTTGGTCGAGAGCACGATCGATCGGCCCACGTTCGTCGTGGATTATCCGGTGGAGCTGTCGCCGCTGGCCAAGCCCAAGCGGGGCGACCCACGGCTCACGGAGCGCTTCGAACTGTTCGCGCGCGGCAAGGAGTTGGCCAACGCCTTCTCCGAGCTCAACGATCCGCTCGATCAGCGCCGTCGCTTCGACGCGCAGGCGCGCTTGCGCGCCGCCGGTGACGATGAGGCCTCCGGTGTGGACGAGGACTACCTGCGCGCCATGGAGTACGGCATGCCACCGATGGGCGGCGTGGGCATCGGGATCGATCGGTTGTTCATGTACCTCACGGGTATGGCCAATATCCGCGACGTCATCCTCTTCCCGACGATGCGCCCCGAATGATCCGACTCGAGTGGTCGATCGCGTGGCGCTATCTGTGGAGCCGACGGAGCTCCGCGTTGGTGTCGTTCACCTCGATGATCGCCATCGGCGGCGTCATCGTGAGCGTGAGTGCGCTGATCGTCATCCTCGGCGTGATGAACGGCTTGCAGATCGACCTTCGCGAGAAGATCCTCGCGGGCAGCCCCGACGTGCGCGTGCAGAGCTACGGCGAGAGTCTGTCGATCGCCGGCTGGGAGCCGGTGCTGGAAACGATCACGACCACGCCGGGTGTGGTCGCGGCGGCGCCGTTCGTGCTCACCCAGGCGCTCGCGACGGCGCGGTCGGATTATGTCGAAGGCGTGTACGTGCAGGGCATCCCGGGCGGCCCTGACGCACCCATCGTCACGGACATCCGTGAGCGAGCGATCGAGGGCGACTTCCGGTTCAACCCGGCCGCCGATGGCATGCAGGGCGCGGTCGTGGGGAAGCTGCTCGCGCAGCGCCTGAACCTGTTCCCGGGCGACACGCTCAGTCTCATCTCGCCGGCGTCCATGCGCCATCGTGGACCCTTCGGCGCGCTCATCCCCAACGTGGTCGCGTTCCCGGTGTCGGGCATCTTCGAGACGGGGATGTACGAGTACGACAACGGCTGGGTGTACCTCGAGCTCGCGGCCGCGCAGGCGTTCGCGGGCATGGGCACCGCCGTGTCGGGGATCGAGATCAAGACCACCGATCGCTGGGCGGCCGAAGGCGTGGCCGCGATGCTCGACAGCACGCTGGGCTTCCCGTACCGCGCCGTCGATTGGCAGACGCAGAACTCGTCGCTCTTCTCCGCGCTCCAGCTCGAGAAGCTGGCCATGACGATGATCCTGTCGCTCATCGTGCTCGTGTCGGCGTTCAACATCGTCGGCACGCTCTCGATGGTGGTGCACGATAAGACGCGTGAGATCGGCATCCTGCGGGCGATGGGGCTCCCGGCCCGCTCGGTGCGGCGGATCTTCTTGTGGCAGGGCAGCGTGATCGGCCTCGTGGGCACCGGCATCGGCGCGACCATCGGCGTGGTCGTGGGTGTGGCCTTGGAACGGTACAAGCTGATCGCGCTCGACGCCGAGATCTACTTCATCGACCACTTACCTGTGATCATCGAAGTCGGCGACACCGTGCTCATCATCCTCGGGAGTCTGGCCATCGCGACCGTCGCCACGCTGTATCCAGCACGGCAGGCGGCGCAGCTGTACCCCGTCGACGCGATCCGTCACGAATGACCACTCCCGTGATGACGCCGGACGTGGCGGCCCTCGACGCGCAGGGCCTCGTGATGACGTACCGCGGCGGCGACGGCGCGACCATCTCGGTCCTCAACGGGGTGGATCTCTGCGTCACCACTGGCGAGATGGTGGCCATCGTGGGCGCCAGCGGGGCGGGCAAGAGCACCCTCCTGCATTGCCTTGGCGCGTTGGAACGTCCGACCGCGGGGCGGGTGCTCATTGGAGGGGAGGCGGTAGCCGGACGGTCGGACGACGCCCTCTCGGAACTCCGGAACCGTCGGATCGGGTTCGTCTTCCAGTTTCACCATCTGCTCCGTGAATTCTCTGCCTTTGAGAATGTGATGATGCCCATGCGCATCGCGGGAGTGCCCTCGTCCGTGGCCGAGCCACGGGCGGCGGACCTGCTCGCGCGCGTCGGCCTCTCGGCCCGCCGCACGCATCGCCCCACGGCGTTGTCCGGGGGCGAGCAGCAGCGGTGCGCGGTCGCGCGCGCACTCGCGATGCAGCCGACGGTGCTCCTGGCCGACGAGCCGTCCGGGAATCTCGACCACCAGAACGCCGAGTCGCTCCATGCCGTGTTCGCGCAACTGTCGCGCGATCTGGGCTTGGCGATCGTCGTGGCGACGCACAATCGCTCCTTGGCCGAGCGCGCCGATCGCGTGCTCGTGCTCGCCGATGGTCGCCTGACGCCGGGACTCAGCGCCGCGGGGATGGTCTGATGCTCTGCGACGATTGCCACGAGCGCGACGCGGTCGTGCACCTCACGAAGATCGTCGCCCAAGAGGTGACGCAGGTGCACCTGTGTGAGAAGTGTGCGGCCGCCAAGGGGATCGAGACGGCGGAGACGGCTCCCGCGCACCCGCTGGCCGGGGTGCTGCAGGCCGCGCAGCTCCACGCCAGCGCCTCGCTCGATGCCGCGCGCTGTGCGTATTGCGGCACGTCACAGAAGGACTTCCGCGCCTCGGGGCGCCTCGGCTGCGCGCACTGCTACAGTGCGTTCGCGGAGTCGCTGCGTGAGCTCTTGCGCCGCGTGCATGGCAATGCCAAGCACGTGGGGCGCCGCTATGAACAGCCCAACCCAGCGGATCCGCCCACGCGCTCCTCCGATACGCTGCGCGAACAGCTGCGGGAAGCCATCGCGCGCGAAGAGTTCGAACGGGCGGCCGCGTTGCGGGACGAGCTCCGGGCGGTGGAGTGATGCTTGACCTCTCCTTGCTGCCGGACGGCGATGCCGCATGGCTCGATGGCTCGGGCGAGTTCCCCGGGATCGTGCTCTCCTCACGGGTGCGCCTGGCGCGCAACATCGCGGGGTACGCGTTCCCGGCTCGTGCGCGCGACGGGGAACGACTGCGGGTGCTGTCGCAGGTCCGCGATGCGACGGCGGGGGTCACGGGCCTGTCGGGCGGCGTGCTCGTTCGGCTCGATGAGCTCCCTGAACTCGACCGCAAGCTCCTCCACGAGCGTCACGTCGTGTCCAAGGAGATCGCAGGTCTCGAGGGCGCGCACCCCATGCGCACCGGTGCCGCCGTGTGGCTCGCGGAGCAGGCGTCGGTGATGATCAACGAGGAGGATCATTTGCGCATGC
>JBEIVF010000293.1:0-1974 GCA_040374005.1 Gemmatimonadaceae bacterium
ATTTGGGGCTGACGGGGCCGCGCTGCTCCACATGGGGTAGGAACCACGCGCGGGGGCGTACCTTTGGGTCCCCCCCCGCTCTTGTTTCCGCGATCATCGCGATCTCCTCACGGCGCGCTCACCCGCATCGCGACCGCCGGCCCCTCGATCCCGCGCCGATCCACCGGACGCACCACCAAACGGTCCGCCGGCGTCATGAGCCGCACCTCGGTCGCGCTCCCGTGTAGCAGTTGGCTGCGCCAGAGCCCGCCCGCGTCCCGCAGCTGCACCATCCACCACTGCGGACGCGCGCCATCCACGGCGCGCAGGCGAGCGACCACCTCGCGCGACCCCGCACGGCGTACCTCCACCCGCGTCGCCCCCACCGCCGGCGCCTTCAACCAGGGTGAGGCGGGCACCAGCGCCGTTCCCGCATACGCCTCACGACGCAACCGCGTCGCCACCGAATCCCGATCATCGAGGAACGCGATCGCCGAGAAGTGGATGTTCCCCGAGGCGCCGCTGTCCGCCCGCGTCAGCCTCACCTGCTGCAACATCTCCTCCGCCGCCCACGGCGTGCGCGACTGGTCCGCCACACGATTCGCATGATTCCCCGGCCAGAGATGCCGCCCGAAGGCATTCTGCTCCGCCCACCACCGGAGCAACACCGTGTACGGCTGCGCCGGCGCGGCATGCGGCCAGTAGAGCTGCGGCGCGAAATAATCGACCCACCCCTCCTGCAACCACTTCCGGGCATCGGCATAGAGCTCGCTATACGCGTCGAACCCCTTCACGATCGCCGGGCTCCCCGGCCGCCAGATCCCGAACGGACTCACCCCGAACTTCACCCACGGCTTCACCACATGGATGCTGTCGTGCAAGGCATGCACCAGCCGATCGACATTGTCCCGACGCCAATCATCGCGCGCCAAGGTGCCCCCGTCCCGCTGATACCGGGCATAGCTCTCGGCGTCCGGGAACTCGATCACCTGCCCACGGCGATCGCGCTCCTTGTACGGATAGAAGTAGTCATCGACATGGACCCCATCGATGTCATACCGCCGCACCACATCCATCACCACACGCACCGAGTGCGCGAGCACGGCCGGCTCCCCAGGATCCATCCAGAGATGCGTCCCGTATCGCTTCACCAGCGCGGGGCGGCGATTCGTGAGATGCGAGCGTGCTAACGTTCCCTTCGCCGAGGGATGCCGCGCCCGATAGGGATTGAACCACGCATGCAGCTCCAACCCGCGCTGGTGCGCTGCCTCAACGGCGAAGGTCAGCGGGTCCCAACGGCCCTCGGGCGCTCGGCCCTGCTTCCCCGTGAGGTACTCCGACCAGGGCTCCAACGACGATTTGTAGAGCGCGTCTCCGGCCGGCCGCACCTGCAGGATCACGGCATTCAGCCCGCTGGCCTGCGCCCGGTCGAGGATCAGCTCCAACTCGCGCTTCACCTCGGCGACAGGCAGCCCGGGCTTCGACGGCCAATCGATGTTGCTCACCGAGGCGACCCAGAGCCCACGGAACTCCCGCTCCAGCGGCGGCGGGACACAGGTGGTGTCCGCCGCATGGCAGTCCTCCGTCGGGATGAGCGCGGCGGTCCGCCCCACAGACGCCGTGCCGCGCTGCGCCTCGACCACGGGCGCCATGAGCGCCACCAACACAAGCAGACGACGCAGGAACACCGCCTGACCGACTGAGAGCATACGCGACCTCCTATCGCACGACATAGACGAGATTCCCGCTCGGATGCGTCGAACACGCCCCACCGTATGTTCCCGGCGTGCTGATCGTGTAGTCCATCGTGGTCTGGGGGGCAGCCGTGAAGAGTGCCAACGCATGGCGTGTGGTGTCCGCGTTCACCACGCGGATCACCGTCCGACGCCCGCGCGCCGCGACGAAGAGGGTCTCCGGGAGGGGGCGACCCTCCACCGTCGCGGCCCCGCCGGTCGCGATGTCGATCCGCACCGCCGGTCGCGGCCAGAGGACCCA
>JBEIVF010000012.1:0-18893 GCA_040374005.1 Gemmatimonadaceae bacterium
CCCCCACCCCGGCCGCTGCGACCAAGCGCGGCGACTGGTGCGCCCGCGGCGTCGGCGTGTGCGAGGCGGACCACCACATCGCCGTCGCCGCCGTGAGTGCCACCACCGCGAACAACGTCAGCTGCACGCGTTCCGGCAACCACAGTCCGAGGCGCGCGCCCACCCAGGCCCCCGCCATCGCGAACACCGCGAACCGCAGTCCATCCGCGATCACCAACCGCCCCGAGCGCCAATGCCCGAACGCCCCCACCGCCGACGCGATCCCCACCACCACCAACGACAACGGCACCGCCGCCTTCGCTGACACCCCCACCACATACACGAGGATCGGCACCGTCAACACCGCGCCCCCCCCACCCAACAGTCCGAGGGTCACTCCCACGACCAACGCCAGCGCCACCGCAAGCAGCGTCACGAATCCCGCTCCCGTGCTTCTCGTGCTTCTCGTGCCACTCGTGCTACTGGTACGAGATGAAGAGTGGAGTGGGCTTGATCCCCACCACCTGCGCCGGCGTCATGATCGGCTTGTCATTCTTGTAGAACAACTTGAAGCCCACCCACTGCACCGGCTCCTTCTCGATGTACGCCTTATGGCTCGCCAACTTCATCTGCGGCGGACCGAACCCATCCATGTGCATCACGATCTGCACGCGTGGATCCAGGACGATCGACGTGTGATTCGTCACCATCGGCCGCGTGAAGCGGTGGATGATCAGGATCTTCGGCGGGAGCTGCTTTTCTTCGACGATCCGCGCCAACCACGCACTCGCGTAGTTGATGTCATTCGCATCCAACGTGCCGATCTTCTTGCCCGGCACCTGATCCTTCTTCATCGCGAACTCAGGGTCGAGCGCGAGGTGCACGTCCGGCCGCTCGAGGAACTTGCGGTACACCTCGATCTCCTTGGCCACCGTGCTCCGCCCGATCTGCACATCGAGCACGAGGATCCATCCGCGCGAGTGCGCCCACTGGTACACGCGCTCCAACGTGGAGTCCGACATCCGCGCGCGGTACATCCCATCGCGCCCCGCATCCGCCTGCGCCACCGTCGCGATCAACTCCAACGCCGGTTGCGCGGGCGTCTTCGGATCGGCCTTGGTGTACTCGGCGGCCTGCGCCTCCAACTTCTTGAACATCTCCGCCGGTGGGATCTGTCCGAGGATGCCCATCCGCGTCGAACGCGGCGTCCCGTAGAACGCGATGATGCGGCGGTGCGGGAGGATCGCCCCCGCGCGCGCCGGCGGACCCGGGATCACGTTCGGCCAGAAGCGGCTCAGCGGTCCCGTGGTCGCCGAGTCACGCGTGGCCGAGGCCGCGGCCGCGCGCGACGAGTCGGTGCCTTGGGCGGGCACAGTGGCCGCGAGCCCCATCACGAGCAGCGCAGCGAACGATCGAACGAGCGAAAGTGAATGGGTCATATGCGTCGAAGTCTAATCGGACTGATCCGGGCCGCGCCGTCACGCGGCACCGGCACTAATTGCGGAAGATCCGTTCTCGCAGTGCGCCCTGCCGACCGCGCGTCACCTCGACGGGCTCGGACCAGAAGAACCGCGTGAGATCACGCACCGTCAGCCGGACGTCCACCCCCCTCGTACCCGGCATCGCGACCAATGGGAACCCGACATCCAGACGCACCGTCCGCCGCGAGCCGGACGGCGTGGCGGCCAACATCGAGAATCCCGTACTCGCCAGGTAGGGCGTCGTCACCCCGAACGGGACATCGCCCTTCCACACACGCCCGCCATCGACGAAGCCCGCGACGCCCAGGTCCAGCCAGTCGGCACGGGAGGGAAGTACCCAGCGCTCCTCCGCGCGGATGACCACGCGACGCCCTCCGCCGGTGCGAGCATCGCTATACCCGCGGAGTCCGCCGATCCGGTCAGCCGCCGACACTTGGAATGGCAAGCGATTCCGCCACGCACCGGACCACTCCGCACTCACGGCATGCAGGCGGCTCGGCGATGGCTGATGGTACCACGCCACGCGCCCGCTCCCGATCACGCCATCCCACATCGCACCGCGCGGCCGCCGCCCCTCGGCGTCGAACCGCATCGCCCACATCGTGCGGGTCGTGGCGGTGCCCATGTACAGCGTGCCACCGATCAGCATGTCGCGGTCCACGCCGCCCTCGGACCACAACGAGCGGGAGGCGTGCATCGACGCCTGCACACCCCGCCCGATATCCTGCGCGCCCGTGAGCGCGTCGAACCCGCGGACCGTCACGAAGTCGAGGTACCGCAGCCCCAAGACACCGCCCGCGCGCACCGACGTGTACGAGGGATACCGATCGTCGAGCTCATCGCCGACGTACGGGACCGCGCCGTCCTCCCTCGCCACCAACGGCGCCGAGCCGGTGACCACGTTCTCCCCCTCCAGCAAGAGCCCGCCGATCCCCGAGCGTCGCGGGGTGCCGATCCGGTGCCCCAGCCCCACCAGCCACTGGTGGCGCTCGGAGTTCACCAGCACATCGTCGCCGACCCCCCGTCGCAGGGGGACGAACAGGTCATCGCTGGTGATGCCCGCGTACCACGCCTGACGTTGGAGATCCGTGAGGAACGGCGCCTGCACGGACGCTTCCCATCCCCCACCCAACGGATCGCGGCGCCCCGCAAGATCGAGTTCCCACGGCTTCCCGAACGCGAACCGGTCGGTGATCTGCAGGCCGATCCCATCGCGATACACGAAGCCCTCGCGCCATTGCGCCTCGACCGCGATCGCCGTCCCGTCGAAGCTCTGCGTGCCGAAGCGCAGCCGCGACAGCGCCCCGTTCCGCACCCCAAGCCCCCCGACGAGCGGAAAGTCGTCACGCGTCTCGACGGCCAAGCCGATCGAGTCGCCGCCCATGTGCACCACGCGGATCCGCGCGTCAGCGATGAACGGTTGTCGACGGAGCACGCGCTCCGACTCCAAGCGGGCGAACTCGTCACAGCGCGCCCCTTCCTTCACCCGCAGGTACCCCCGCACGACCGACGCCGTCGTCGGACTCCACATCCGCCGACCCACCGCCGCGAGCGCGCCATCGTCGTCGACCCGCTCCAACTCCGACGGCCGACGCGTCAGCACGGTGATGATCGCGATCCGCTCCCCACGACACCCAGGCTCCGCCACGCGCCCCGGTTGGGCGGATCCCAGGGACGGTAGCCCAGCGACGGCCAACGCCACCCACCGAAAACGCCAACGGGCCGGCGAGAATGCTCTCGCCGGCCCGTTGCTCCACGCGCAGACGCACTGCGTCAGTGGGCCGCCTCGGCCGTTGCGTCGTGCGAATCCGGCTGGAGGTACGTCGCCTTGTGCAGCGAGTAGACCGCCAGATTGGTCACGATCGCCAAGGCGATGATGAAGAGGGCGAATCCCCAACCCTTGTTATGCAGATTCTGTGCAGGCGCAGTCACGGGAGAGCTCCAAGAGGTTCAGCACGAATCCTAGTGCCCGCCAATGGCGGATGCAATCGCCGGTCGAGGGGAGTACGGGGTACCTTTGGTCATGCGCCCGCCCCCCGAGATCCCCGGCTACGAGACCATCCTCGATACCGTCCCCCGCACGGTGCGGCACGGCCGCCTCGGCGTGCTGAGCCCCACGACGCGCGAACTCTGGGTGGCCCTCCACGGCTACGGCGAACGGGCCGACCTCATGGCCGCCCGTGCCCACTGGCCAGCGGCGCCCCATCGCGTGTGGCTGTTCCCTGAGGCGCCGCACCGGTTCTACCTCGCCGAGGGGACACCCGCCAGCACGCATCAGGAGCTTCCCGTGGGCGCCAGCTGGATGACCCGCGAGCTCCGCGATCATGACATCGCCGATAACATCCGGATGCTCGAAGCGCTGGTGGAACGGGCGCTGCATGTCGCCCCGCACGCCGCGGTCCATATCCTGGGTTTCTCACAGGGTGGCGCCACCGCGGTCCGCTGGGCTGCTGCTCGGGCCGCGACCGGCGAGCCCACCGCGCGCGTGGTCGTGTGGGGATCCCTGTTGCCGCCTGATGTCGCCCTCGGGCCGAGCACGCCGCTCCACACCGTGCCGCTCGCGCTCGTCATGGGGACGCGCGATCGCTGGGTCAGCGAGGAGCGCTTCGCCGCCGAGCTCGAGCGGCTGGCCGACGCGGCGCATCCGGTGCGCGTGCGTCGCTTCGTCGGCGGTCATCGCTTCGACGATCCCACGCTCGCCGCGGTCGTCACTGGCATGCCCCCGTGAGCCTACTGGTTGCGGAACCGCTCCCGCGCGCGGCGCTCCTTCTTCGTCGGCTTACCCGCCGCCGGCGAGAACGCCGAGGGGAGCAGCGCGAGCTGTTCGTGCTTGAGCGTGCGCGCCTGCACACTCGCCGGTGTCTCCTCGTACAATTCGTGGGCGACGGTGGCACTGCCGCGGCGCAGGGCTACACCCCGCACGGTCACGATGTGTTCGTACAGGCCGAGCCGCACCCGCACGACATCGCCCGTGCGCACATCCTTCGCCCGCTTGGCCTTGTCGCCGTTCACTTCGACCTTCCCGCCATCGATCGCCGCCGCGGCCAGCGAGCGCGTTTTGTAAAAGCGCGCGGCCCACAGCCACTTGTCGAGTCGGACGGTCGTCAGCTCACTCATCGTCATGGATAATATCGTGCGGACAGGCCTCCTTGGCATCGGTGCGCTCATCGCGGCCTGTGGTGAGGCTCCGGCGCCTCCGCGGCCAGCCGCTGACTCAGCGATGGTCGTGGCGATCCGGGCCGAGTCGGCGCGAGCGGCCGCGGTCGCGTCGTTGCCGCAGTCATCGCAGTGGGATCTGGCGCGGGTCTCCGAACGACTCGTCCGCGCCGGGGTGAATCCTCGCGCCGTCGACACCATTCCCGCAGTGCCGGCCTTCATCGGTCAGGCGGAGGTCGGACGCTTTCGCGTCGGGCGCGGGGGCGATCTCGTCGTGATGGTGTTCGCCGACTCGGTCGCTCGCCGCGCCATCACCGAGACGCTCGACCCCGCGACGGCGGCGCCTGCTGGCGTCGGCTCGCCGTGGGGCGAGTCGCCCCTGCTCATCGTCTCGGCCAACGTGATGGCGGTGTTCGTGGGGGGCTCATCGTCACTCCGCGAACGCGTCCAACTCGCACTCGAAGCCGGACTGCCGTCCGGAGGCACTCCATGATGCGTGCGCTCCTCCGGAGTCTGCCCCTCGTGCTCGTCGTCGCCGCGACCGCGGCCGCGCAAGCGACGCCCAGCTTCACGCAGTTGCACGATCGGTTCGTCGCCGCCGTCGGTGGTCGTGCGGCGCTCGATGCGCACACCTCGCTCACGATGAAGGGCACGATCACGCTCGAATCACTCTCGGGCACTGTCGAGATCCTCCGTGGTCGTCCCGCGTTGTTCCGTCAGCGCACGGTGCTGAATGGACTGGGCGAGATCCAACAGGGCTACGATGGCACGCGCGGCTGGACGATCCAGCCGTCGGGTCCGGCGCTCCTCGAGGGCGATCTCGAAGCCGGCGTGCGGCGACAAGCTGATTGGTTCGGTGATATCACGGCGCCGGTCGAAGCCACCAGTGCGGTGGTGGAGCCCGCGACGTTCGAGGGCGAGCGCGCGTGGAAGGCCACGTACGTGTCGGCCGAAGGGCCCGAGCTGTCCGTGTTCTTCTCGGTGGCGAGTGGACTCAAATTGGGCTACAGCACCACCACGCCGGTCGGCGAGTCGATGAGCATCCTTGGCGAGTACAAGGCGTTCGGCGGCGTGCTGTTCCCCACGCGCCTGACCAACCGCGTGCCGCAGGGCCAAGTGTTCATCACGATCACCGACATCGTCCTCGACACGCTCGCACCGTCCGACTTCGCATTGCCGCCCGCGGTGCGTGCCCTGATCAAGCTGTGAGCACGGGAACGACTTAACGGCTGGTGGATCGGAGCGTCCGACCTGATGCCACGGGGTGTCCCCGTCGGCATCACCAGGAGAACTTGATGAACACCACGTATCGATATCTCATCGCCGCAGCCACGCTCGTGAGCACGGCGTCAGTGGTGGAGGCACAGGCCCGCGGCCGCATGGGCCCTCCGCCATCGCGCACGAACGCCGTCACGGCCCTCACCACCGAACAGCGCACGCAGCTCCGCGAGCTCCGGGAGCAACAGCTCGTCGAGCAGCGCGCCCTGCAACAGAAGCATCGTGAGGCACTCGCCAAGATCGCGCCCGAGCAGGCGCGAAGGATGTCGCAGCTGCGCGAGCAGCGCGACCGGCAGGATCGGCACCGCGGTGCGCAGATGATGCCGCCACGCGGCCGTGGCCTGCAGATGGCCCCACCCCGTCGGGGCGGGAGTGACGTCCGTCAGCAGGACGACCGGCGCCAGCGGGGGCCGGTCCGTCGTCCGCCACCACCTCGAGATCGTCGCTAATTTCGAATGATCACCCCCACCACCGTCGTCCATTGATGAGAGGCTTCCCCATGACCCGTTCGTTCGCCGCTGCGGCGGTACTGCTCCTTGCTCTTCCCGCCGTCGCGGCGGCCCAGGCTACCTCCCATGCCGGCACGGATCACTCGGCGCATCATGCCGCCGGTGCCGGTGTGAAGGGCTTCGAAGGCGACTTCGCGGCACACTTCAAGGGCATCGACCTCACCGAGGCGCAGAAGGCCAAGATGGTCGCGCTGCGCGACGAGTGGCACGCCAAGATGAAGGTCGTCACCGATGAGGCCACCAAGGCCGGGAAGGCCAAGGACGCCGCGGTCACGGCGAAGGTGGACGCGCTCAAGGCCCAGGAGCACGCTTCGTTCCGCGCGCTCCTGACCCCGGCGCAGCAGGCCCAGTTCGACAAGAACATGAAGGAGCACGACGCGATGGACTCCCACAACGCGATGGACTCCCACAAGAAGAAGGACGGGCGGTAACGCCCCGTCTGAAGTGAGGGGGGGGCGATGGGATCGCGTTCGAGAACAACGGCGTGCAACTCAATCCGGTCCGCTCGCACGCGCAAGCCTTGCAATTCCATCTCGGGCTCACGTTCCCGTTGAGGTAGGTCACGCGCGCGGGGTCACTCGTCCGGACGCCAGCGTCGGCCCGCTTTGCGGCTCGAATGCTGGCGTTTCTCGTCGAGGCGCGATTCTTCAGCACCGCGCGGTCGCTTGGTCTTGCGGCGTGCCTTGGGCACGGCGATCGCTTCCTTGATCATTGCCACCAGTCGCGCTTCGGCGGCGTCGCGGTTCTGGGCCTGACTGCGATACTCCGAGGCCGTGATGCGCAGGGATCCGTCGCCGGCCAGTTTCGGGGCGAGCCGCTCCAGCGCGCGCTCGCGCTGCATCTCCGAGAGGGCGCGCGTGTGGCGCAGATTCCACCGCAACTCGATCTTGGTGGAGGAGGTATTCACGTGCTGTCCGCCCGGCCCCCCGGCGCGCATCGCCTTGGTGCTCAGCTCGGCTCGGGGGATCCGCACCCGGCCAGTCACGATCAGGTCATCGTTCTCGGAGTACATTTCGCCTCCAATCTGCCACTTGGCCCGCTGAAACGCACCGTGCGCTCTCCTCTCCAGCTTTCGGACGAACAGGTCCGCTGTCTCCTCGACCGGGGACCCTTCCGGCGGAGGATCGCTCTGGTGCGGCTGGCGGCGGAGGGGCTGGGCATCGATCCCTCGATGCTGCACCGCAATCGCGCCCGCTACGGCATGGAGCACTGATGGGCCAGGCCCCGCAGATGGTCCCGCGCACACCGCTCTCCGCCGACGCGGTGTTGTCGGTGCTGATCCCTGTCTACAACGAACAGGACACGATCTCGCTGATCCTCGATCAAGTGCACGCGGTCCCGATCCGCAAGCAAGTGATCTGCGTCAACGACTGCTCGCGCGATGATAGCCGCGAGATCCTCGAGCGCGAACGGGCGGCCGGGCGCATCGATGTGTTGATCCACCAGCCGGAGAATCGCGGGAAAGGCGCCGCGATCCGCACCGCGCTCGCCGCCAGCACCGGGGATATCGTCATCGTGCAGGATGCGGACCTCGAGTACGATCCCGCTGATTGGCCGGAGGTGCTCGCGCCCATCCTCGACGGCCGTGCCGATGCGAGCTTCGGCTCGCGGTTCCTTGGCGGGCGCGCGCATCGGGTGCTGTACTTCTGGCACTCGGTGGGGAATCGGGTGCTCACGATGTTCAGCAACATGATGACCAACCTCAACCTCACCGACATGGAGACCTGCTACAAGGCCATCCGCGGTGATCTGGCGCGGTCGTTGCCGCTGGAGTCCGATCGGTTCGGCTTCGAGCCGGAGGTCACCGCGCGATTGGCGCAGGCCGGCGCGCGCATCTTCGAAGTCCCCATCTCGTACTCGGGACGCACGTACGCCGAAGGCAAGAAGATCGGCTGGCGCGACGGCGTGGCGGCCATTCGGCACATCATCTATTTCAATCTCGTGAAGTGATGGACGCGGTGCGGCCGACGCTCGATCGGCGCGTACTGGCATTGGTCGTGCTGTTGGCGATCGTCGTCGCGGCGCCCTCGCTGGCCAACGGGTTCGCGTACGATGATATCTGGGTCATCGTCCGCGACCAGCGGATGCACGATCTGGCCCGGTGGCGGGAGTGGCTCACCGAGGCGTATTGGACGCTGGGCAGTCCCGCGATGTATCGCCCGCTGACGACGACGCTCTTCGCCCTGGAGTGGGCCGCGGCCGATGGGAACCCGTGGGTCTTCCATGCGGTCAACATCGGATTGCATGCCGCGTGTACGGCAGCCGTGCTCTGGCTGGCGAGCCTGTTGCTCGATCGGACCATGGGGGCGGTCGTCGGCGCGATGTTCGCGGTCCATCCAGTCCATGTGGAGGCCATTGCCAACAGTGTGGGGCAATCCGAGCTCTCCGGTGGCCTCGCGGTCTTCCTTGGCCTCGCGTACTACATCAATGCCCGGCGGAGCGGCTCACTGGCGCGTCGTGACCTGCTCGTGCTGCTGCTCATCTATGTGCTCGGCATGAGCGTGAAGGAGCACGCCTTCGTGCTCCCGGCGCTGTGGGGTGCCGCAGAGCTCACCGTGCTGCGGCGCGCGCGCCCGTGGACCGAGGTCGTGCGGCGGACCTGGCCACTCTATGCGCTCGCGACACTCCTGGCGGCGTACATGATCTGGGCGCGCCTCGGCGTGCTCACGTCCCTCGGGGGCGATGTCGGCCATCCCGTGATCGAGGGCATGGCGATCTGGCCGCGCTCGTTGGTCATGTTCGGCATCTACCCCGAGATGGCGCGCCTCTTGTTCTGGCCGTGGCGCCTGCACGCGGACTACTCGCCCGCGCACATCGTGGTCTACTCCGAGCCCGATGTGTCGCAACTCTCCGGGGTCGCGCTCGTGCTCGCCGTCCTGGTCGCCGCCGTGGTCGCGTTCCGCTATTCCCGCGTGGCGGCGCTGGGGTTGGCGATCGCGATCGTGCCGTGGCTGCCGTCGTCCAATGTCCCGTTCGTCTCGGGCGTGTTGCTGGCCGAACGCACGCTGTACACGCCCAGCGCGGGCATCATTCTGGCCGTGGGGGCGCTCGCCGCCGCCATTCCGTGGCGTCGCTACCGACGGGACCTGATGGCGGTGACGGCAGTGGTGCTGATCGCCGGGTCGATCCGCTCGATCATGCGCATCCCCGTGTGGCGATCCACCGAGACGGTGTTCGCGGCGTTGCTCCGGGAGCAGCCACTGTCCTATAAGGCGCACTTCGGATGGGGCCAAGTGCTCTTCGATCGTGGCGACTTGGAAGGGGGAGTGCGATCGTGGCGGATGGCGATCCGCGCCTTCCCGACCTACCATCGCGTGGACCAATCGCTGGCGTTCTGGATGGCTGAACGGGGGCGCTGCGACCGGGCCCTGCCGTACTGGATCAGCGCGATCGAGAAGTCCGGCGGTCTGCCCTTGCCCCGCGCGGGCGCAGTGACGTGTCAATGGCGGTTGGCGCGCTACTCCGAAGCCCGGGCAGTCGTGCAAGCCGCGCTGGCGGATTCCCAGGATCCGCGCTGGTTCAGGGAGCAGCTGGTCCGGATCGACTCGGCGCTGTCGGCTACGGACTCCCTGCGCTAGCGACCACGGGGGCGTGGCGAACGGCCGCACGAATGCGGGGTTCTGTCCCACACCGCGGGGGTCGGAAATGTGACGATTTTGCCCAAGGTGTTACGCGGTAAAGACTTAAGAAGTCATCTGGGTGTGGCGAGTCTCTTGCGAGAGATGGGCTGTGCGCACAGATTCTTCCGCATCATCAGACCCCCTCAGGAGAACACATGCTTTCGAACCGCAAGGGCTTTACGCTCATCGAGTTGCTGATCGTCATCGTGATCATCGGCATCCTTGCCGCCATCGCGATCCCCAAGTTCGGCAACACGAAGGAAAAGGCGTACATCACGGCGATGAAGTCGGACCTCAAGAACCTCGCGACGTCGCAGGAAGGGTACTTCTCCGAAGCGCAGCTCTACAGCACGTCCCTGGCGGACATCAACTACACCCCGTCGACTGGCGTGAACATCACGATCGGCAGCGCCTCAGCCGCGGGTTGGGAGGCGAGCGCGACGCACGACGCCGTGACGGGCAAGACCTGCACGATCAGCATCGGCGGCACGGGCACGGCTTCCGAAGGCGAGCCGGTCTGCACCTGATCCATCTTCCCTTCGGGTGAATCTGCGGGCCGAGGAGCGATCCTCGGCCCGCAGTGTTCGCGGCGCAGCGCGCGGTGCGCCGCGCCCGTGCTCGGCAACAGCACGCGGACGCACTGATCCAGCGGTTGGAGCAGGCACTCCGCCAGGCCTTCCACCTGTTGATCCCGCTCGCCCCCCCCCCCGAGCGCCACGATCTGATGCTGGTCGCACTCGTGCGGTGACGGTGCGCGTGGCCCGAGATGGTATCGTCGGGCCATGCGATCTCGTACGGCTCACTCCCTCGTCGAAGTCCTCGTCGCGCTGACCCTCGTCGCGCTCGGCGCACTCGGGGCAGCGGCATCGATCACCCATGCGCTGCGCTGGGCGCGCTCGGCCCGCGTGCACATCGAGCGCGTGGATGACCTGCGCGTCGTGATCGCCGCACTCCGTGCGACTGACTGCGCGGCCGACTCCGTCGCGCTCCCGGTGCTCCTGCATCCCGTGGTGGTCGACGCATCGCCCGTCGGTGCGCTCCGCATCGCGACCGTGGCTGCGGGCGGCGCCGCGGTGACCCACACGCGGTACTGTCCATGAGGCGACGCGGCTTCACCGTCCTCGAGGCGCTGCTCGCGCTCGCCGTGATGTCCATCGTGGCATCGCTGTGGATGCGATCGCTCGTGGCGCAGGAGCGTCTAGTCCGTGCGGCGCGGCGTGCGGAGCAAGGCCACCTCGCGACCGACGAGGTGCTGCGCGTACTCACGGCCACACTGCACCACAGTGCCGCCAGCGATCCGGTGCAGGTCCATGGCGATACCAGCATCGCCGTTGCCACGCCCGTGGGGGTCGGTCTCAGCTGTGCGCACACCACCGATTCGCTCTTCGTCCCCGAGGCGAACGGTCTCGGTGTCCAGTGGGACATCGCGCCTGACAGCGGCGACATCGTGCTGGTGGAGTCGGTCCACGGTGCGCAGGATACGCGCACCATCCTGAGCGCCGCGCGTCGCGCCGCGTCCACGGCGGGCTGCGCAGTGCCGACGTGGCGGCTCCACATCGGTACGCTCGCTACGCCGCCCGCGGGGCCGCTGGTGGCGCGCGTCATGCGCCCCATGCGATTCGTCGTGTACCGCGCGAGCGACGGCGCGTGGTGGTGGGGCGAGCGGCGGTGTGCCACGACCGCGTGGACGCGGTGCGGTCCGGCCCAACCCATCGCGGGTCCGCTGGCGCATGCGCGCGGCGGCCTCCTCCTCACGCGCGAGGGCGCTCGGGTCGTTGCCGCGTTGCGGGACGGGGCATTCGTGCGCCGCGCCGCAGTCACGCGGTTGCCCTAGCCGCATGCCGTCGCCGCGTCGGGGCATCGCGCTCCTGGTGGCGCTCATCGTGGTGCTGGTGCTCGCCGGCCTCGCCAGCAGCGCGCTCGCCACGGCCCGCATCGCGCTGGGGCGGGCGTCGGAGTCGCACCTGACGCTTCGCGCCGAGCTCGCGCGGGACGGGCTCCGCGCCCGAGTGGCGGCCCGCGCAGCGAGCGTTCCCGCTGTGGAGTGGCTGGCGGCTCCTTGGCTCGTTGCTGGGCCCGACACGACGGTGCAGCTCCAATCGCTCGGCAGCGGGTGGTACCGCTGGTCCGCGCACACGGCGGGGCGGACGATCCTGGCCGAATTCGCGCGCGTGCCGCGGTGGGTCCCGCCGGCCGTCGACTCGGTCCTCGCGCTGTCCGCCGCGGCGTTCGACTCGCTCTGCGCCGTGTGGGGTGCGGACTTGGTGCCGAGCGTGGTCCCTGAGTCACTCGTGTTGTACGGATCCGTGGCACCCGGCGTGCACCGAGCATCGCAGCATGTGCGGGTCGGGACGGGGGCTGTGGTACAGGGGATCATCTGGTCGCCCGCGGTGTCGGTGGAGGGCGGGGCGCAGGTCCGCGGGCTCGTCGTCGTCCGCGATTCGGTGGTCGTGGCGCTCGGCAGTCGGCTGGAGGCCGACCCGTTGCCGGCGGTCGCGGGGTGGGCCACTGTGGCCCGGCTGCATCTGTTAGGGCGCCGGGGCTTGCTTGCTCCCCCGTGACCCCCGGAGCGCCTCAGGGGTGGCGCGCGTTACCTCGCTCCCCCACGCTCGTTTGTTCGGTAGGCCGGACTCCGCCAACTGGGGGAGCGGTGTCTCCACCTCTTGCTCGGACCCATGGCGCTCTTCGGCCGCAAGCGAACCACTATTGGACTCGATGTCGGATCAGGGCAGGTGAAAGCGGCAGTGATGGATCACTCTGGGAGTGAGCCAGAGCTCGTCAACGTCGCCATCGTCCCGCTCATGGCTGACGCGATCGTCGAAGGCGAGGTGATGGACCCCTGGATCGTGTCCGAGGCCATCCAGTCCGCACTCCAGATGGTCGGCGGCGGTACGGGCGACATCGTCACAGCCGTCAGCGGTCGCGATGTCATCATCAAGAAGATCCAGATCGAGCGCGTGCAGGAGCAGCAGGCCCGCGAGCTCATGCGATGGGAAGCGGAGCAGCACGTGCCGTTCGACATGGAGTCCGTGCAGATGGACTTCCAGATCCTCGATCCATTCGGCGATGGCCCTGAGATGAGCGTGCTCCTCGTGGCGGCCAAGCAGGACTTGGTCGACGCGAAGGTGCGGCTGCTCTCCGATGCGGGGGTGTCCGCGGCGATCGTGGACGTCGACGCCTTCGCCTTGCACAACGCGTTCGAACTCAATCATCCCGACGCGATGCAGGGCGTGGTCGCGCTCGTGAACATCGGGCACGACGTCACCAACATCAACATCCTTGACGAAGGCATCCCCATCCTCACCCGTGATATCACGGTCGGGACGCGGCGCTTCCGTGAGGACTTGCAGCGCGATCGTGGCGTGAGCGGCGAAGAGGCCGCGGCGATGATCGAGGGGTACGACCGTTCCCCGCATCTCGATGCGGTCATCGATACGCGCGGAGAAGAGATCGCCGTGGGTGTCGAGCGCGCCGTCGCGTTCCTGGCGTCGTCGTCGCGATCGGCGAGTGTCATCAATGCCGTCTATCTCTGCGGTGGCGGTTCGCGGATCCCGGGGTTGGCCGCTGCGCTCGCGCGGCGGCTCCGCCTCCGCGTCGAACCAGCCAATCCCCTCGCCAACTTGCGCGTGCGTGACGGGGCACTCGATTCGCTCATCACCGACGACGTGGCGCCGCTCCTCATGCTCCCCATCGGGCTGGCGCTGCGCCAGCCTGGCTGACCCGCCGGCGGACCATGATCGAGATCAATCTCCTTCCGGGCGCCAAGAAGGCACGGCGTGGTGGCAGTGGCCCCTCATTCAATGCCGGCGCCCTGTTCTCCGGCGTCAGCTCGTCCGTCAAGGATCCCTTCCTCCTGATGGCGGTCGGCGGGCTCGTGATCGGCCTCGCCGCGACGGGGGTCCTGTTCACGTCGCTGCGCAGCCGCGAGGCCACGTTGATCGAGCGCGAACAGCAGGCCATGCAAGACTCCACGCGCTACGCGGCCGTCCTCAAGGAACGGGGTCATGCGGAGGCGCAGCGCGACTCCGTCGTGCGGCAGCTGGCCATCATCCGCACCATCGATGGGGAGCGCTTTACCTGGCCGCATCTGCTCGACGAGATCAGCGAGGCCCTACCGCCCTACACCTGGCTCACGTCGATCGCGCAGACCAGTCCGGTCCCGTCGATCGCATCACGCGATTCCCTCACCGGGCCCGAGCAGGGTGCCGCAGCGGCAGCGGCCGAGGCGGCCGCGCCGTTGATGCTCCGGTTGGTCGGGCAGACTGTCGACATCCAAGCCCTCACGCGCTATATGCGCATCTTGGAGGCCTCGCCCTTCCTCGAGGGCGTGAATCTCGTGCGCTCGGACATCGTGTTGGTCGAATCCCGTGAGGTCACGGAGTTCACGCTCGATATGCAATACCAACAGCCCGACTCAGCCGCGATCCGGACCGTGCCGCTCACCGTCGCGGTGCGGTAATCGATGGTGAATCTCGTTCCGCGCACCCAGCGTGAGCAGGTGATGGTGCTCCTCGCCATCCTTGGCCTCGCGACGGCGGGCCTCTTCTGGTACATGAAGTATGACCCCCGCATGGTCGAACTCGACGTGCTCGAAGAGCGCGTCACGAGGATCGACGATGCGAATCAGGAGGCCAAGGCGGAGCTCGCACAGGGCACGGTCGCTGAGCTTCGGGCCGAGGCCCAATCGCTCGCAGAGCACTTGCAAGTGATGCGCCAGCTCGTACCGGAAGGCAACGAAGTGCCGCTGTTGCTCGAACAGATCTCGACCGCCGCGCGTCGCGTGGGCCTCGATATCGGCAGCGTCGAGCCGCTCGGCGTCGAGCAGGGCGCTGACTTCGACGCGTATCGGTATCGGTTGCGCCTCTCTGGTACGTATCACGATATCGCGAACTTCCTGGCGAACGTCGGGTCACTGCCGCGCATCGTGGCCCCGATGAACATCACGATGGGGCTGCCTGCCAACGTCGCCGCCCGTCCGGGCTACACGCCGCCGACGGTCACCGCGAGTTTCGAACTTCACACCTATGTGGCCCGCACGGGGATCCCCGCCGTGGGAGGTGGACAATGACCCGCACTCGGATCGCCCTCTTCGTGAGCGCGGTATCGCTTGCCGTGGTGGTAGGCGCGCAGCAGCAGACGTCCCCGGCCAAGCCCGACGCGACAGCGCCCGCGCCGACCACGCCGCCCGCGACGTCGGGCGCGCTCGGACTCCAGCGCGAGGTGTTCACGTACACCACGCGTGGACGCCGTGACCCCATGGTCTCGCTCATGACGAGCGACGAGCTCCGGCCGCTGTTGCAGGACATCCAGTTGCTGGGCATCATCTTCGATCCGCGGGGCTCGGGATCGCAGGCTACGTTCAAGGACCTGACCGATGACACGAAGATCTATCGCGTCACGCTTGGACAAACGCTCGGTCGGATGACCGTCAGCGAGATCACGCCGCGGGATGTGGAGTTCACGATCGACGAGTTCGGTTTCAGTCGCCGCCAACGCATCCCGTTGACGCCCGATTCCACTGCCACGAGGACGCCATGAAGCGAGTCTGGTTGGTGGCCGCGTGTGCGGCCCTGCTCGTGCCGACCTTGGCGTCGGCCGCCTCGGTCGCGCCGCCCAAGGCCGCGTCCATCACGGGGCTCAGCATTCGCGCCGGCGCCGGCCGCGCCGATGTCGTCATCGCGCTCGAAGGTGATGTCGATGTCCACGACTTCACGCTCGCGGCGCCGCATCGCGTCGTGATCGACTTCCACGGCGCGTCGCTCGGCGTGCCGGCGCGGCTCTATGACGGCATCGCACGCGCCGGCATCACCAATGTGCGTGTGGCGCAGTACCGCAGCGACGTCGTGCGCATCGTGCTCGATCTCGACGGACCACGCGACTACCAACTGGTGCAGGGCGCCGGCGATGTCCGCGTGTCGTTCACCACCGAGTCGGCATTCGCGCCGTGGTCCATCCAGGGCGAGTCGGTCGCGCCCGTGAAGCAGGCGCCCACGGTCGATGTGTCGGCCGCCTCGTCGGCGCGCACGTCGTCGTTCACGTCCACGGCGCAGTCGCAAGAGCGCCGCATCACCGTGGCCTGGCGCAATGCCAGCATTCGCGACGTGGCGCAGGACTTCGCGGTGTTCGCGGGGCGCTCCATCGTCGTCGGCAGTTCGGTGAATGCCAACATCAGCGCCGAGATCCTCGATCAACCGTGGGACGTCGCGCTGAACTCGATCCTCCGTGCGCAGGGGCTCGCGGCCACCACGGGCAGCAGCGGCATCATCACCATCGATTCCTATCAGTCGCTCCAAGCGCAGGCGGCCACCGAGCCGCTCGCCAAGGAGATCGTCCCGCTCAACTACGCCAAGGCCGACGAGCTCGTCATCACGATCCAAGCGCTGTTGTCGCGTGAATGCGGCGGCTCGTCCGTACCGGTCGTGGGTGGTGGGGCGCCGGGTCAAGCGGGGGCGCCGCCGCCCACCACTGGCGGACAGGGCAATCCCAGCGGCCAGTGCGCGCCGCGCGGCAGTGTCGTCGCCGAGAAGCAGTCCAACTCCCTCGTCATCTTCGAGGTCGGCTCGCGCATCGCGGAGCTCATCTCGTACGCCAAGTCCTTCGACTTCAAGACCCAGCAAGTCCACATCAAGGCGAAGATCATCGCCGTGAATCGCACGGGCACCGAGCGACTCGGGATCTCGTACGATCTCGGGTCGGCGACCTCGTTCTTCAATACGCTGGCGCCGCGCACGCCGGCGGGTGGCGGTGGTGGTCAGCAGCAGGCGACGGAGTTCCAGGTCGGCCTCGGCGGCGACGCGTTCGCCGGGGTGGCCAACGCCAACCGCAGCTACGGCGCGGACGCCGCGCTCAGCCTGATCTCCAGCACCACGCTCGGCAACTTCTCGCTCTCCGCCTTCCTCGACGCCTTGTCGCAGGAAGAACTGTCCGACGTGCAAGCCGAGCCCAGTGTCAACACGCTCGACAAGCGGGAAGCCACGCTGTTCGTGGGTGAGGGCATCTCGTTCTTGCTGACGCCCCCGACGGCGCCGGGCGCGATCCAGGCGGCGGCTCCACAGATCCAGCAGCAGGAGTTCGGTATCCTGCTCAAGGTCACGCCGTCCATCTCGGCCAACCGCTCGGTGCGCATGATCGTGACGGCGGAGCAGTCGTCGCTCATGGCCGTGACCATCGCGGGCCCGAACATCTCGAAGCGCAACGTGTCCAATGAGGTCATCGTCCGTGACGGCGAGACGGTCGTCATCGGTGGTCTCACGCAGACGCAGGTGTCCCGCACGCGTCGTGGCATCCCGTTCCTCTATCAGCTGCCGCTCATCGGCCGGCTGTTCTCCGAGAACGAGTCCATCGAGCGTAAACAAGACCTCCTCATCCTGATCACCCCGCACATCCTCGACGACGACGAGCCGCCCCCAGTGCGGCGCGACCAGTGATCGCCTGAGCGGTCCTTGATTAGATTTCACGAGGAGCCCGGCGCCTGTGCGCCGGGCTCGTCGTCTCTCCCCCCTCGGCTGCCATGCTTCGTTTTACCACTGCCGGCGAATCCCACGGACCGGCGCTCGTCGCCATCCTTGAAGGAGTGCCCGCCGGCCTCCCGCTCCTCGCCGAGCAGGTGGACCACGAGCTCGCGCGCCGTCAGCAGGGCTACGGCCGCGGCCGCCGCATGCAGATCGAGCGCGACGCCATCGAGTTCCTGAGCGGCGTGCGCGCGGGCGAGACCATCGGCAGTCCAGTGGCGATGCTCATTCGCAACAAGGACTGGAAGAACTGGCAGGAGATCATGGACCCGGCCCCGCGCGCCGAAGACGCCACCGGCGCGCGCAAACGGGCCGTCACGCGCGTTCGACCGGGCCACGCGGACCTCACCGGCCTGCTCAAGTACGATCGTGATGACGCCCGCGACATCCTCGAGCGCGCCTCAGCCCGTGAGACCACCGCCCGGGTCGCCGCCGCGTCCATCTGTCGCCGGTTGCTCGCCGAGTTCGAGGTGACCATCGGCTCGCATCTCGTGCACCTCGGTGGTGTGGCGGCGTCGCGCCCTGCCACATGGCCCGCCGATCTCAACACCGCGGCCGACGCGTCGCCGCTCCGCACGCTCGACGCTGATGCCGAAGCCGAGATGATCCGCCGCATCGATGCCGCCAAGGCCGACGGCAACACGCTCGGCGGCGTCTGCGAAGTGGTCGTGCAAGGGCTCCCGGTGGGCCTCGGCTCACACGTGAGCTGGGACCGCAAGCTCGACGGCCGACTCGGCGCTGCCATGATGTCCATTCCCGCCGTGAAGGGCGTGGAGATCGGCCTCGGCTTCGAAGCGGCACGTCGCACGGGCGCCGAAGTGCATGACGAGATCGAACCCGCGCCGGGTCGCACGCGCGCGGGCAACGTGCAGCGCCGTACCAACAACGCGGGTGGGCTCGAAGGGGGGATGACCACGGGGGAGCCGCTGATCATCCGCGTGGCGATGAAGCCCATCAGCACGCTGATGCGTCCGCTGGGCACGGTGGATGTGGCCACGGGCGGCACCGCCGAAGCCGTGGCCGAACGCTCTGATGTGACCGCGGTGGCGGCGATGGGTGTGATCGCCGAAGCGATGGCGGCGTTCGTGCTGGCCGATGCGTGGATGGAGAAGTTTGGCGGCGACTCACTCGGGGAGATCCGACGCAATGTCGATGGCTACCTTTCGCACGTCGCGACCCGTCTCGGGTACTGAGCTGCACGAACCGCATCTCATCCTGGTCGGCCTCCCCGGCGCGGGAAAGAGCACCGTGGGGCAGCGCGTCGCCGAACGTCTGGCGCGTCCGTTCCTCGACTTCGATGTCGAGCTCACGCGCCGCGAAGGCAAGCCCGTCGCGGCGATCTTCGCTGAGGATGGTGAG
>JBEIVF010000303.1:0-1830 GCA_040374005.1 Gemmatimonadaceae bacterium
ACCTGGACCGCCGGCCCAGGCACCGGCCCGGAGCAGAGCTTTCCCGTGGGCACGGCACAGCCCGGCAACGAAGGCGTCGCCGTCGAAGTGAAGGTCTCCCTCGGCGCGATCTCCTATGTGGAGCAGTCGTACGCGACCCTCAATCGACTGCCGGCTGCCGCGATCCAGAATGCGGCGGGCGCATTCGTCGTGGCCACGCCCACCTCACTCGCGGCGGCGGCCGGCTCTAGCACGCCCGCGGCGCGGCGGAGCGGACTGCCGACGACGCTCCTCGGGGCCACGGACTCCCTCGCGTATCCCATCGCCGAGCTCAGCTGGGTGATCCTCCGTCGCGACGCGGCCTCCACCGACAAGCTCCGCACGCTCGCGGCCTTCATGCGCTGGTCGCTGGAGACGGGGAGCGCGGAGGCCACTACGTTGGGGTATGCCCCGCTTCCCGCTGCCGTGCGTCAGCGCGTCGAAGCCATCCTGGACACGCTCGTTCCCCGCT
The DNA here is from genome assembly GCA_040374005.1 of Gemmatimonadaceae bacterium. Taxonomy (GTDB): domain Bacteria; phylum Gemmatimonadota; class Gemmatimonadetes; order Gemmatimonadales; family Gemmatimonadaceae; genus DASRAP01. The sequence goes on from JBEIVF010000303.1 coordinate 491, forward strand.
CGAATATCCCGTGAGCCCTGCCCGCCGCGCCAAGAGCCCCCCCAATCGCGCGCGCGCCGCGGACCAGCGCATCGCGGCGATCGACATCGGCTCCAACTCGATCCGGCAGATCATCGCCGACGTGTCGGCCAGCGGTGCCATCCGCGTCATTGACGAGATCAAGGCCACGCCGCGGCTGGGCGCGGGCGTCGCCGCCACCGGCGCGCTGAGCGAATCGGCGATGGGCCAGGCGCTCGATGCGCTCGGGCGGATGGCCAAACTGTCGACGCACCTCGGCGCCAAGCGCATCGAAGTGGTCGCCACCAGCGCAGTGCGTGACGCCAGCAACGCGGCGGACTTCGTCACGCGCGTGCGTCGCGCGACCGGGCTCAAGGTGCGCATCATGAGCGGTGAAGAAGAGGCGATGCTCGCGTTCCGTTCGGCGCTCGCGCACTTCGAGCTCGGCGTCGGGCGGGCGGTGGTGATGGATATCGGCGGCGGGTCACTCGAGCTGGCGATGTCGGCCGACGGACTCCTCGAGCGCCTCACGTCCCTGCCGTACGGTGCGCTCCGCCTCACCGAGGAATTCCTCGGCGTGGCCCCGCGGCACAAGGACGTGGAGAAGCTGCGCAAGCACATCGGTCCGGAGATTCGGAAGGCGCTGCCGGTGCGAGACTGGCGCGGCGCCACCGTGATCGGATCGGGTGGCACGTTCACCAACCTGGCCGGCATCTATCTCGCGCGGCGCGGCCTGCCCGCCCGCAGCCCTCAAGGGACGCGCATCCCACGGGCCGAGCTCCTGCACATCCTCGAGTGGCTGTCCGAGCTGACGCCGGCGGAGCGCGCGACCGTGCCCGGCCTCAGCCCCGCCCGCGCGGACATCATCATCGCCGGCCTCGCCGTCGCCGCGAAGGTGCTCTCGCGGCTCGAAGCGAGCGAGCTCTTGGTCTCCGCCTACGGCATTCGTGAGGGCATCCTGCTCGACGCCGCACGCGTCCGCCCCACGGTCGCCGACCCGGGCCAAGCGCGTGCGCGGTCCGTGCGGGAGTTCGCCGAGCGGTGTCACTTTGAGGTGCAGCACGCGGAGCAGGTGCAGCGGTTGTCGTTGCAGCTGTTCGACGCCGTTGGCAAACGACTCGGCCTCGGGGCGGACGATCGCCAGATCCTCTCGGACGCGGCGCTCCTGCACGACGTGGGCTACCACATCAGCTACGACAAGCATCACAAGCACTCGTTCCACCTGATCACCCACGCCGATCTCCTAGGCATGTCACCCGAGGAGAAGGTGATGATCGCGCACATCGCCCGCTATCACCGTGGCGGCGCACCCAAGGCCCGGCACCAGACGTTCGCGGTGCTCG
>JBEIVF010000099.1:0-7311 GCA_040374005.1 Gemmatimonadaceae bacterium
TCCTTGAAGCGCCCCAGGTGGCGCTCGAGAAGAAGCGCGCCGTGATCCAGGCCGCGCTGGGCGATCAGCTGCCCGCGCACTTCGTGTTGTTCGTGCAGAAGGTCGTCGCGAACCGTCGGCAGTTGTTGTTGCCCGAGATCGCCACGGCCTACGCCACGTTGCTCGACGCGCGCGAAGGCCGCGTGCACGCGACCGTGACCGTGGCCAAGGCCCCGTCCGAAGGCGAAGCGGCCGCGTTGTCGGCGCGCTTGTCCGAGGCGCTGGGCAAGGCCGTGGTGGCGCATGTGGCGGTGGACCCTGCCATCCTCGGCGGGATCGTTGTGCGGATCGGTGACACGGTGATGGACGGCTCGGTCCGTCGTCGCCTCGGCACGTTGCGCACGGCGCTCAGCGGCGGCACTCGCTGAGCCGCGCGCGATGATCGCGTCAGGGGGCGGGCCGGTGGCGGTGCGCGTCGTCCCCAAGCCGTGGGGACACGAGGTGATCTGGGCGCACACGGCGCAGTATGTGGGCAAACTGCTGCACATCAAGGCGGGCCACGCGCTGTCGCTGCAGTATCACGAGTTGAAGGACGAGACCATCCACCTGTTGCGCGGGCGGATGCTGTATCGCGTTGGCCTTGGAGCCGACTGCACCGAGCGCGAGATGCGCGAGGGCGAGAGCTTCCACAACACGCCGGGCACGGTGCACCAGATGGTCGCCATCACCGACTGCGATGTGCTTGAGGCCAGCACGCCGCACTTGGACGATGTGGTCCGTTTGGAGGATCGCTACGGCCGCGAGGGGACGAGCGCCCCGTGAAAGTGATCATTCCGTTGGCCGGGAAGGGGACGCGTCTCCGCCCGCACACGCATGTCACGCCCAAGCCGATGCTCCGCGTCGCGGGCAAGCCGGTGATGCAGTACTTGATCGACGATCTGCAGTCGCTGGGCGGCGTGGAAGAAGTCGTGTACATCACGGGCCATCTCAAGGAGAAGGTCGAGGACTACGCGCGGGCCGCATGGCCGGTGCCCTCGGCGTTCATCGAACAGCGCGTGCAGGACGGTACCGCGGGCGCCGTGGCGTTGGCCAAAGCCCATGTGGACCAGCCAGTGCTCATCGTCTTCGTCGACACGATCTTTGATGCCGACCTGTCGGTGATCAACACGACGGATGCCGACGGCATCATCTGGACCAAGGAAGTCGAGGACTACCAGCGCTTCGGCGTGGTGGTCACCGATGCCGACGACTTCATGACGAAGATCGTCGAGAAGCCGAACACGCCGGTGTCGAAGCGCGCGAACATCGGGCTGTACTACATCCGCAATTGGCAGTTGTTGTTCGAAGGCATCGCGCATGTGTTGGCGGCGCCGCAGAACAAGGGCGAGTGGTACCTGACCGACGCGTTCCAATACATGATCGACCACGGCGCCAAGATCAAAGTGATCGACGTCGACGGCTGGTACGACGCCGGCAAGATCGACACGTTGCTCGACACCAACCGTGTGATGCTCGAGAAGGGCCGCGCGCGTCGCCCGGCGTCGGCGCCGGGGTGCACGATCATCGATCCGGTCTACATCGAGGACGGCTGCACGCTGGAGAACGCGACCATCGGGCCGAACGTGAGTCTCTCCGCGGGCTCGACGATCCGCGGGGGCACGGTGCGCGATGCGGTGATCGGCGTGGGCACGACGCTGGTGGATTGCGTGATCCACGATGCGTTGATCGGGGATCGGGTGGTGCTCGAGGGCGTGCGTGGGGCGGTGACGATCGGGGACGATGCTGAGGTGCGCGCGGGGTAGGCCCTACGCATCCATCCCCGCGGCTGCCACCGCGATGGTCAGGGCCCGTGCGATCCCGCGCGGGCCTTCGTCGTTCTCGTACCATTCGCCGAGCGTGTGCACGTCGCCGCCGCGACCACCGCCGCCGATGGCGATGGCGGGAATGCCGAGTGAGAGCGGGACGTTCGCGTCGGTGGATGCCGTGGCGAGCTCGGGCGCACGGTCAATCAGTCGCGTGGCCGTCATCGCGGCCATCACCAGGGGATGATCGGGCGGCAGTTCGCCGCAGGGCCGGTCCCCGATCACATCGATGCGGCACTCCAGCCCGATGGTGCGCCGCGCACGGGTGGCGTTCGCTTCCAACACCGCCGTTTCGACGATGCCGCGCAGCGCACTCTCCAGCCGGCGCAGGGGATCGGGTGACGTGGAGCGCATGTCGACCTCGAACCACGCCGAGCCGGGGATCGAGTTGATCGACAGCCCGCCGCCCACGCGGGCCAGCGTCAACGAGGTACGTGGCTCCGCCGGTAGGATCAGTCCACTCAGCTTGGCCATGGCCTGACTCGCTGCGTGCAACGGGTTCGCGGTGCCGTAGTCGGACCACGAATGGCCGCCGGGCCCTGAGAGCGTCACGCGAAAGCGCTTGGAGCCCACGCCGCGGTGCACGATGAGGTCGTCGCCCGTGCCATCGAGGGCGATGGCGCCGAACCACGACGGCTCCTTCTCGAAGAACGCCTTCGCGCCGCGCAGATCGCCCGCGCCCTCTTCGCCCGTGGTGGCCACGAACGTCACCGGGCGCAGGGTGCGCACCGCGAATCCATCGATGGCGTCGGCGATGGCCAAGAGCGTGGCCAGCCCGCGACCGTTGTCGCCGATGCCGGGGGCGATGATGCGGTCGCCATCGTGCACCACCTCACCCACCGCCTCGCGGGGGAACACGGTGTCGAGGTGCGCCGCGAGCACGATGCCCGGCGCCTCGATGGCACCCGGACGACGGCCGATCACATTGCCCACCTCGTCCACGTGCACACCCTCGAGGCCGAGGGCGTGGAAGCGGCGGGCCACCCACGCGCCGCGGATCCCTTCGTCCCCGGTGGGGGCGGGAATGGCGGTCACGGCGGCCTGCGTCGCCACGATGGCGGCATCGGCGGCGGCGAGGCGCCCGCGGGCCCGCTCAAGGGCCGTGTGGACCCGGGCGGTGGTCGTCGTGGAGAGGGTGGTCAGCGGCACGTCGGGGAATATCCGCGCGGCGCGCGCGTCCGCAAGCAGGGGCCGGCGGTGGACGAAACAAGCCGAGGGTGGGGGGCGTACATTGTTACCATGGTCCCCGTCCAGACGCAGGCTCCGCCCGCACCCGTCACCGCCGTTCCAACGGCGCCGCCCCCCGCGACCGCGGCCCAGATGTACGAGGCCCAGACGGCCATGCGCTCCGAGCTGATCCGCCAGCACGATCGGCTCACCTCGGACCGCGTGTCGATCGCCGAGCGACTCCGCAACGGCGACAACGTGACCGGCGCCGACCGCGTTGGGCTTGAAGCGCGTCTGACCGAGCTCGACGCGCGCATCATCGACATGGAGAAGCAGATCGCCCAGGCCGATGCCGCAGTCGCCACGGCCGCTGGCGTTCCGGGGGCCGTGGTCGAACCGCCGCGCTCCATCAACAATGGCCCGCCGGAGGAAGTCATGGTCCTCGGCGTGATCTTCCTGATGGTCGTGGCGTTCCCCATCTCGCTCGCCTACGCCCGCCGCATCTGGCGCCGCGGCGGCGAGAGCACGTCGCCCAAGCTCAACGCCGAGATCACCGACCGCATGACCCGCCTCGAACAGGCCATCGATACGGTGGCCGTCGAGGTGGAGCGCATCGGTGAAGGGCAGCGCTTCGTGACCAACCTGTTCATCGAAAGTGGCGCCCCGCTCACACTCGGCGCTGGCGCGATGCAGCCGCTAGAGACGCAGCACCAGCAGGGCGTGCCCGTCGACGCGCGCCAGGCCTCGCGCTAGCAGCAGCGAGACCCCGGGCGCGAGTAGCGCGCTTCCTGACATTCCCGCTCGTACGCTTCGCGCGTCAGTGGCACCGCATCCGGGTGCGCCTGACGCGCGTGTCGTAGGTACGTGTCGTAGTCCGGCACGCCCACGATGCGCCGCACGATCTGTGCGGCGCGCACGCTGAAGTCGCGCGTGGAGGTCCATGCCTGAGCGAGCGTCATCGCCGACCCCCGGGGTGCAGCGACCGCTCGAACAACTCGTAGATGCGACGGTACTCGTCCGTCCACGACGACGGCCGAGTGAAGCCGTGATCTTCCACTGGGTACGACGCGAGCTCCCAGTTGGTCTTGCCCAGCTCGATCAACTTCTGCGTCAGGCGCACCACGTCCTGGTAGTGCACGTTGACGTCGACCATCCCGTGCGCGATCAACAGCGGATCCTTGAGCCCCTCGGCGAAGAAGATCGGCGACGACTTCCGATACGCGGCCGTGTCGGTCTGCGGGAAGTTGAGGATGCGTCCCGTGTAGCCGTGGTTGTAGTGCGCCCAGTCCGTGACCGGCCGCAGCGCCGCCCCCGCGCCGAAGTAGTCCGGCGCATTGAACAGCGCCATCAGCGTCATGAAGCCGCCGTAGCTCCCGCCGTAGATGCCGATGCGCTCCGGCGCCACGCCACGGTTGGCCGTCAGCCACTTGGAGGCATCGACGTGGTCAGCGAGGTCGCGCCCACCCATCCAACGATAGATGGCGGTGCGCCAGTCGCGTCCGTAGCCGGCCGACGCACGGTAGTCCACGTCGAGCACCACATAGCCCTGCTGCGCGAGCAAGTGGTGGAACATGTACTCGCGCGAATAGCTCGACCAGTAGTCGTGCACGTTGTGCAGGTAGCCCGCACCGTGCACGAAGATCGCCGCCGCGCCATTGGGCTGCACGCCGAACGATTTGGGCTCGTAGATGCGCGCCGGCACATCGATGCCATCAGACGCGCGGATCTTGATGATCTCCGGCTTGATCCACGGCCCCGCCAGCCACTCCGTCGTCGGTGACGTCGTGTGCTTCACGGTCGCGGTGGCGCCGATGCGGCCGGTGAACAGCTCCGGCGGCCGGTTGGACTCGCTGAACACATCGGCGTACTGCACGCCATCGGGCGCCAGGGTGACGCTGTGGCCCCCGTGCGCGCTGGTGAGCTTCTCGCGCGTCGTGCTGCCCACGCGCTGCCGGTAGTAGTGCTCCACGAACGGCGACTCTTCGTGCGAGCTGATGAAGAACGTCTGCCGATCCGGCGAGAGCTCCACCGAGTTGAGCTCCCACGCGCCCGACGTCACGGCCGTCCGCGCCGAGCCATCGCGCTTCACGGTGTACAGGTGCGCGTAGCCGGTGGCCTCTGACACGAAGTACATCGACTCGGTGTTGAGCCAGCCGCCGCACCCGAAGCACGGGCCGGCCACCCACGCCGTGTCGCGCAGCTCATCCACGAGCGTCAGACGTGCCGACGCCGCATCGACCGCGTGCAGATACCGCACCTTGAAGTCGTACGTCACGGAGAACAGCGCTGCGGTGGTGCCGTCGTCATTCCACCCGAGGGTGTTGAGCTGCGACGGCGCGCGCACGGTGTCGGCGACGGTGGGCTTGAGCCACGCGATCTCGCCCGTGGCCAGCGTCAGCACACCGGCGCGACGCGCATTCTGTTCGTCACCCACCTTGGTGCGCGCAGGGATCATCGCGCTGAAGCCATCAGCGGTCACGTAGTTCGGGACGTCGGCGCGGCGGGTGCTGGCGGCCGGGCGCTCGGCGATCACCACCGCGTGCGTCAGGGACGGCGACACCTCGACACTCACGAGCCGTTCGCCGGCGCCGAGGTAGGCGGGGCGCAGGGCGCGGCCTTCGCGCTCCAGGCGAGCGATGCGCGCGAGCGAATCGCGGCGCGCCTGGTCGCGGATCACCTGCAAGAGGTCGAGCTGGTCCTGCACCAGCGCGCCCCGCTGGCCCGTAGGGGCCGCTGGATCACGCGGCGCGGGGCCGGGGCGAATGTCCGTCAACTGCCGTACGGCGCCACCAGCGAGTTCCAAGGCGAACGCCTGTCCATCGCGCGAGAAGATGATGCGGGCACCCGTGCGGTCCCAGCGTGCTCCGCTTTCGAATGCTTGCGTCTCGGTAAGGCGGCGCAGGGCCAGCGTGCGCACGTCCATCACGAACAGATCGCCCCCGGCGTTGATCAACTCTTGCTGCCCGTTCGGCGAGCGCACGCCACGCGTGAGCATCGGCGTCACCGAGTCGAGATGCGCGGCCGACACGGCCTCGGGGGCCGTCCGCGAGCCCGGCTGCACGCGGTACGGCGTCGTCGGCGCATCCCACGCGGTGCCCGGCGGCGCCCAGTTGAAGTAGATCCACTTGGAGTCGGCCGTCCAGCGGATCTGCGACGGCGCACGCCCCGTGAGCTCGGGGCCGCGCATGATGTTCGACATCGACATGTCGAACTGCTGCGCACCGGTCGGTCGCGGCACCACCACCGCGAACAGCACCAGCGCCGCCGCGATCGCCGTATACGGCACCTCCGTGCTCTTCATGGGCTCGACACCACGCAACACACGGACCCACACTCGGATGGACGCGAACAAGATGATCACCGCGGAGAAGAGGAAGAATGCGGCGACGGCCGCATCGAGCCGGTCATTGAAGATCATGCGCGATACGTCGGCCGCCGACTTCACCCCCGCCGGTAGCGTCCCTGCCGCGAGATGCTCGCTGAACACGCGGGCGTGGGCCAGGAACCCGATGCGCGGATCGGGCGAGAAGATCTTCGCCCACCCGGCGCTCCACGTGACGATGGTCAGCCACGTGAGCGGCAGCAGCGTGAGCGGCGCGTACTTGGCCTTGCCCATCTTCACGAAGATCGTGGTGCCTACGCACAACGCCACGGCCGCCAGCAACTGGTTGCTGATCCCGAACAACGGCCACAGCGAGTTGATGCCACCGAGGGGATCGGTCACGCCCTGATACAAGAAGTAGCCCCACATCGCCACGAAGATCGAACTCGAGAGCACCACCGCCGGATACCACGACACGCGGCCGAACGGCTCCCAGATATGCCGCCCCAAGTCCTGGAGCATGAAGCGCCCCACCCGCGTGCCCGCATCGAGCGTGGTCAGGATGAACAGCGCCTCGAACATGATCGCGAAGTGATACCACAGCGCCATTGCCGCTGACCCACCGAGTACTTGGGCGAAGATGTTGGCCATGCCCACCGCCAGCGACGGCGCACCGCCTGTGCGCGAGAGCAACGACGTCTCACCGACGGCCACCGCCAGCGCATCGATCTCCTCCGGCGTCACCATGAAGCCCCACGTACGGATCACCTCGGCCGCCGACACCGCGGTGGTCCCGATGATGCCCGCCGGCGCATTGATCGCGACGTAGATGCCCGGCGTCAGCACGCCGGCCGCGATGAGCGCCATCACGGCGACCAACGACTCCGTGAGCATGGCGCCATAGCCGATCATGCGCACGTCAGTCTCGTTGGCCACCAGCTTCGGCGTCGTCCCCGAGGCCACCAGAGCGTGAAAGCCCGA
>JBEIVF010000158.1:0-4793 GCA_040374005.1 Gemmatimonadaceae bacterium
GCTCAAGGAGGCCAAGCCCGGCATCCTCGGCACTGAGGGCATCAAGTGGAACTTCACCAAGTTCCTCGTGGGGCGTGACGGGCGAGTGCTGGGGCGGTATGCCCCCACCGACACCCCGGAGTCGCTGACGGCCGACATCACCGCCGCCCTCTCGGCCACATGACGTCGCTCGCCGTACAGCCACTACTTCACGAGGCGTCGGCGATCCCGACGCCGGCGCTGCTCATCGACCTCGATCGCGTCGACACCAACATCGCGGCGATGATCGCGCAGTGTGGGAGCGCCGACCGCTGGCGCCCGCACGTGAAGACGGCCAAGGCCGCCGTGGTGATGCAGCGCTACCTCGCGCACGGCGTGACGCACTTCAAGTGCGCGACGACGAAGGAGCTCGCCGTGCTGCTACGTCTCGGCGCGCCCGACGTGCTCCTCGCGTTCCCCGCGCTGGGGGCGACGGCCGTGCGCGCGCGGGCACTCCTCGCGGCGGCACCATCGACGCGCGGAAGCATCCTCGTCGAATCGGCGGCGCACCTCGCGGCGTGGCAGGGCAGCGGCGTCGGCGTCTTCCTCGATCTGAACCCAGGCATGGACCGCACGGGTGGCGATCCCTCGGCCGTGGCGAGCATTCAGGCGCTGATCGATGCGGTGGCGGCAGCAGGCTGTACGTTCCGCGGCATCCACTGGTACGACGGCCACCTCGCGGGTGCCGCGGAGTCCGAGCGCGACGCGGTCGGCTTCGCGGGCTACGATCGCTTGCTGGCGTTGGTCGCTGCACTGCAAGCCGATGGCGTGAACATCGGCGAGATCATCGTGGCCGGCACACCGGCGACGCCCGTGGCGCTCCGCTACACGCGGTGGGCGGAGACCACGACCACCGTGCGCGTGTCGCCGGGCACCGTCGTGTTCAACGACCGTACGTCGCTGGCGCAGCTCCCCGCTTCGTGGGGCCTCACGCCGGCGGCCGTCGTGCTCACCACCGTCGTGAGTCATCCCCGCGCCGGGCGCGTCACCACGGATGCCGGCCACAAGTCGGTGAGCGCTGATGCGGGCGTGCCGACCTGTGCGGTGATCGGGCACCCTGAGTGGGCGCCCGCCAAGCCGAGCGAGGAGCATCTGCCCATCGACCTCCCCGCTGGCGCCGCGGTGCCGCCGATCGGCACGCTGTTGGAGTTGCTCCCAGCGCACATCTGCCCGACGGTCAACAACTTCGACGAGGCGGTGTTGGTGCAGGGCGGTCGGGTGGTCGGGACCACGCCGATCGACGCGCGCGGGCACGACGGCGTGAGCCCGGGCTGAGTTCGGTCTTGCGCACGGCGGCCCCGGCGGTAGTGTGAAGCCATCGGAGGAGTGCAGATGGCGTTCACACCAGAAGCACAGGCGGAGTGGGACAAGGTCGATCCCGCTGACCAGTTGGAGCTCGTGAAGGGCGGATTTTGCACCCGTTGCTTGGCGACACGAGCCTTCACGCTCGATATGGGCGAAATGCGCGGGCCCGAGCTGGCACTGATCGGGCATTGTGACACCTGTGGCGGGCGAGTTGTGCGCCTGATCGACACCGGCGGCTAAGAATTGGTTATCTTTCAGGGCTAGGGCACACTGTGTGCCCTACTCCCTCAGTCCGGAAGTACCTTGTCGTTCAGTTCACTGCAGCTCCATCCGAGTCTCCTGAAGGGTTTGAAGGAGCTCGGCTTCGCGCGCCCGACGCCGATCCAGGCCGATTCCATCCCGCCGGCCCTCGCTGGGCGCGACCTCCTCGCCTGCGCCATGACCGGCAGCGGCAAGACCGCCGCGTTCCTCCTGCCGATCCTCCACAAGCTGATGGATCAGCCGCGCGGCCGTACGCGCGCGCTCGTCCTTACGCCCACGCGCGAACTCGCGGCACAGATCCTCGAGTCGCTCAACGAGATGGCGGTGCACACGCCCATCACGGCCGCGTCGATCTTCGGCGGTGTGGCGATGGGACCGCAGGAGCACGCGTTCCGTAGCGGCGTCGATGTGTTGATCGCCACGCCGGGCCGGTTGCTCGACCATTTGCGCGCACCGTACGCGAAGCTCGACAACATCGAGTACCTCGTGCTCGACGAAGCCGACCGCATGCTCGACATGGGTTTCTTGCCGGAGATCCGCAAGATCCTCAAGTTCGTGCCGGCCAAGCGCCAGACGCTGTTCTTCAGCGCGACGATGCCCGACCAGATCGCGGCGCTCTCGCGCGACATGCTGAAGAACCCCACGATGATCAACCTCGAGCGCAAGGCCGCGCCCGCGGTGGGGATCACGCAGGCCGTGTACCCGGTGGCGCAGGACCTCAAGTCGTCGCTCCTCACCACGCTGCTCAAGCGCGGCGAGATGCCACAGGCGTTGGTGTTCACGCGCACCAAGCACCGCGCCAATCGGTTGGCGGATCAGCTCGTCAAGCAGGGCATCAAGGCCGACCGCATCCACGGCAACCGCTCGCAGCCGCAGCGCACCGCGGCCCTCGCCGGCTTCAAGAACGGTGAGTTGCAGGTGCTCGTCGCGACGGACATCGTCGCGCGTGGTATCGACGTCGAAGCCCTGGGCCATGTGGTGAACTTCGATGTGCCCGCGATGAGCGAGGACTACATCCACCGCGTGGGTCGTACCGCCCGCGCCGAAATGACGGGTCACGCGTTCACGTTCGTCGCGCCGGAAGAAGAAGCCGACCTCCGCAATATCGAGAAGGCGATCGCCAAGCGGTTGCCGCGCATCACGTTGCCGGACTTCGATTACCAGGCCAAGGCCGAGGGCGTGTTGGAAGTGCCGTTGGCCGAGCGCATCGCGGCCATCCGCGCGCGGAAGGCCGAAGAGCGCGCACGGGCCAAGGAGAAGGCGGCGCGTCGTGAGGCGGCCGCCTCTGGTCGTCCGGTCCCGCCGAAGGCGCCGCGGAGCGGTGAGCGCCCGGCGGCGCGGTCGAGCGATCGTCCCGCGCCCCGCGCCGATGGTCCGTACCGTGAGGGTGGTCCCAGTGCGCCCAAGTCCGACAAGCCCGCCGGCTCCGGCAGCGGTCGTCGCCGCCCACGCCGCTAGGACGCTCGTATGACGTTGTTGTCTTACGCCGACATCGGCGTCGAGTTCGGCGCGACCACGCTGCTCAAGAATGTCTCCTTCACCGTGGGTCGCGGTGAGCGCTGGGGCATCGTCGGTCGCAATGGGGCGGGCAAGACCACGCTGTTCAAGCTGATCACCGGTGCGCTCAAGCCGACCACCGGCGCCGTCGCCAAGATGCCGGGCCTTCGCGTGACGTTGCTCGATCAACACCGCGACTTCGGCGAAGCGACCACCGTGTGGGAAGCCGCGGCGTCGGGGTACGGCGACGTGCTGCAGCTGGAGAAGGATCTCGCCAAGCAGGCTGAGCGATTGGCCCAGCTGGGCGACAAGGTGTCGGAAGCCGACTTGGAGAAGTTCGGCCGCGATCAGGAGAAGTTCGCGCACGCCGGTGGCTACGACTTCCATGCCCGCGTCGATGCCGTGCTCCAAGGCCTGGGCTTCGATCCCGAGGACTGCAAGACGCGGCCCCTCGCGCGGTTGAGCGGTGGTGAGCGTGGGCGGGTGGGTCTCGCCGCACCGCTCGCGGCGCCCGCCGATCTGTTGCTCCTCGACGAGCCCACCAATCACTTGGACCTCGACACGACGCGGTGGCTCACGCAGTACTTGGGTGAGCTCGGCGAGACAGTCATCGTCATCAGCCACGATCGTGCGTTCTTGGACGAGACCGTGGACCACGTGCTCCACGTGAGCGCCGGCACGGCCACACCCTACCGCGGTGGCTACTCGGCGTTCGTGCAGCAGAAGGCCGAGCGTGAGCTGACGGCTGCGCGCGCGCTGGAGAAGCATCAGACGTTCGTGAACAAGGAGCAGGACTACATCCGTCGTCACTTGGCGGGGCAGAACAGCGCGCAGGCCAAGGGCCGTCGCAAGCGACTCGATCGGTTGCCGCGCTTGTCGCCGCCGCCGGGTGAGTCGGGCGCGATGAACCTCGTGCTCGAGATCGGTGAGCGCGGCGGCGACCGCGTGATGCAGGCCGAGAAGGTGAAGATCGCGGTGGGTGACCGGACGCTGATCGACAACTTGAGCTTGACGATGATGCGCGGTGATGTCGTGGCGCTCATCGGGCCGAACGGCGCGGGCAAGACGACGTTGCTCTCCACGCTGCTGGGCGCGCGCGAGCCGCAAGCGGGCGAGCTACGCGTCGGTGGATCGATCACGCCGGCGTGGTACCGTCAGGACTTGGCGGGCGTGCCGATGGATGGCTCGTTGTTCGATGTGATCCAAGACCTCCGCCCGCTGTGGTCGCGCGGGCAGATCCAAGGCCTGCTCGGTGCGTTCGGCTTCAGCGGCGACGAAGTGCTGCGTCCGACCGTGTCGCTCTCGGGTGGTGAGCGCGCCCGTGTCGCGTTGGCGATGATCACGCTGAAGAAGGCCAACTTGTTGGTGCTCGACGAGCCGACCAATCACTTGGACGTCGAGAGCATCGAAGCGTTGGAAGACGGCATCGAGGAGTACGAGGGATCGACGATCCTCGTGAGCCACGACCGGGCGTTCTTGCGCGAGTTGGCGACGCGGGTGTGGACGATCCGCGACGGTAAGGTCGAGGATTTCCCGGGTCCGTTCGTGGAGTGGGAGGCCGCGGAGGAGCTGCGGCGCAAGAACATGGCCAACGCCGCGAGCGATGCGCGGAAGGTGGCGGCGACCGACAAGGCCAAGCAGCAGGCGAAGGCGGCGGCGGTGGTCAAGCCGAAGGGCGGCGCTGCCGACGCCGACAAGCGCAGCGCGAAGAA
>JBEIVF010000320.1:0-1527 GCA_040374005.1 Gemmatimonadaceae bacterium
CGATCGCCGCGGTCGGATTGTTCGGGTAATTGAGGTACAGAATCCGTGCGCGCGACAATACGTCCGCCGGGATCTCGTCGAGATCCACCAGAAAGTTCGTGCGCGGGCGCAGTGCATACACGTACGGCGTGGCATCGCTGAGCAGCGTGCCGCCGAGGTACGCCTGGTAGGCGGGATCGGGAATGATCGCGACATCACCCGGACCAGCGAAGGCAAAGGCGATGTGCGCGAGTCCTTCCTTGCTGCCCAGCAACGGCACGACCTCGGTGATCGGATCCACGCGCTGTCCGAAGCGCGTGTGCATCCAGGCGGCAACCGCCTCGCGGTAACGCACCAGCCCCAGCCCGAATCCGTAGCGCTGCATGGCCGGCACCTCGGCCGCGCGCTGCAACGCGGAGACCGCGCCCGCGGGCGGCGCGAGATCCGCGTCGCCCGCGCCGAGATCGATGACATCGACGCCGGCTTCGATCAGGGCCTTCTTGCGCCCGGGAATGTGCGCGAGCGGATACGCGGGAAACGACGAAAAGCGTTTGGACAGGCGCGGCATGACCGTGGGTCGGGAGTTGAGATCGGCGTTACGACGTGGGCGGACTGTACTGCGCATGCTGCGCATCGATCCAGCTCTTGTGGTACGCCGGGTCTTCGATGGCCAGCGCGAGCTGGGCGACCTTGAGCGGCTTGAAGCTGTCCATCATCACGGCGAGTTCGTTGGTGTACTTCGCCCCGATCGAGGCTTCCGTGCGTCCCGGATGCGGGCCATGCGCCAGCCCGTCCGGATGATGCGTAATCGATCCGTACTCGATGCCCTTGCGGCTCATGAACTCACTCGACGCGTAAAACAGCACTTCGTCCGAATCGACGTTGCTGTGGTTGTACGGCGCCGGAATCGCCTCGGGGTCAAAGTCGTAGGGACGTGGGCAAAACGAGCAAATCACGAACCCATCACCCTGAAACGTCTGGTGCACCGGGGGTGGCTGGTGAATGCGCCCCACGATCGGTTCAAAGTCATGGATGTTGAAGATCCACGGATAGAAACATCCGTCCCATCCCACCACGTCGAACGGATGGTGATCGAGCACCAGTTCGTTCAGCGCGTCGTACTGTTTCACGAGAATCGGGAAGTCGCCCATCTCATCGTGCGGTGCGAGCTGCATGGGGCGGCGAATATCACGCTCCGAGAACGGCGCCCCCTCCAGCATCTGCCCGAAGTTGTTGCGATAGCGCGAGGGCACACGAATGTGGCCGCGGCTCTCCATCACCAACAGCTTCGTGGCGCCAGCGGCGAGATCGTGGCGCCAGCGATGCGTGATGTTGCGATGAATCACCACGTAGTCGCCCGACTTGTACGGCAACTCACCGTATACCGACTCCAGGACGCCGGAGCCCTCCACCACGTACACGACTTCATCCGCCTGCGAGTTACGAAAGAAGTGCGTGTCGTTCGTGTCGGGCTCCACATACAGCATCACGATGTCGCTGTTGAACAGCAGCGGCAGGCGATCGAGCGTGGCCGACCCGCCGGTGGTC
>JBEIVF010000062.1:0-9516 GCA_040374005.1 Gemmatimonadaceae bacterium
ACCATCACGGCGCACGCGATGGTCAGCGCGAACGGCTTGAACCACTGCCCCGCCTCGTCCTGCAGGAAAGCGATGGGGACGAACACGGCCACGATCGAGAACGTCGTCGCCGCGACGGCGAGCCCGATCTCATTGGTGCCGTCATGCGCGGCTTGGAAATGGTCCTTCCCCATCTCGATGTGCCGCACGATGTTCTCGCGTACCACGATCGCATCGTCGATCAATATGCCGATCGCCAATGAGAGCCCGAGCAACGACATCGTGTTCAGCGTGAAGCCGAACACCCACACCGCGATGAAGGCCGCGAGCACGGAGACCGGCAACGCCAACCCGGTGATCACCGTCGACCGCCACGAGTTCAGGAACAAGAACACGACGAACACCGTGAGCAACGCTCCTTCGATGAGCGTGCTCTTCACGTTGTCCACCGAGTCATCCACGCGGACGCCGGCGTCCTGCACGATGGAGAGCGTCGCGCCTTCCGGCAGCGTGGGCGTCACGGCATCGATCGCCGCGCGCACGCGGTCGGCCACATCCGTCGTGCTGTAGCCCTTGGACTTGAGCACCGCGATGCCCACGGCCTCGCGCGCATTGTACAGCGCCAAGGTGCGCTGCTCGGCGGTGCCATCCACCACGCGGGCGACCTCACCCAATCGGATCTGCCGCCCATTGCGTTCGGCGACCACCAACCGCGTGAACTCCTCGGGCGACTCCAGCTTGCCACGCAAGCGGATCGCCCGCTCGTCGAGCGTCCCCTCGATGCGACCCACGGGCACCGAGATGTTCTGCTGCTGCAACGCGGCGATGACCTGCCCCACTCCGATGCGCGCGGCGAGCAACTTCTCCGGCTCGATGTACACGGTCAGCTCACGCTCGAGCCCGCCGATCACGGAGGCTTGCGCGACGCCGTTGATCGAGCGCAGTTCGCGCAGGATCCCCGGGTCCGCGATCCGCGTCAGCTCGCGTGACCCTAACGTCGGCGAGGTGAGTGCGATCTGCAGGATGGGCTGATCCGCCGGATCGAAGCGCGCGAGGATCGGCTCCTCCATCTCCAGGGGCAGATCGCCACGAATGGCCGAGATCTTGTCGCGGATGTCCTGCGACGCCTCTTGGATGTCCTTACTGAAGTCGAAGAACACGAGGATGCTGGCGAAGCCGTCCTGCGCCGTGCCCTGGATCTTCTCGACACCCGCGATCCCCGAGATGGCCTCCTCGATGGGGTCGAGCACTTCGCGCTCCACCACATCGGGCGAGGCGCCCGGGAACGGGACCGCCACGTTCACGATCGGGTTGGCGATGTCCGGGAACTCATCCGTGTCCAACGAGAAGAGCGCGAACAGGCCGAACACGACCAAGGTGAGCATCGAGACGACCGTGACGATCGGTCGCTTGATGGCGAAATCTGAGATGAACATCCGGTGGCTCCCTTAGTTACGCGCGGCGTCCGTCGGCGTGCTGACGCGCACGCTCGAGCCCGCGGTGATCCCCTGCGCCGCCCCCAACAACAACGTGTCGCCAGCCGCGATACCACCGATGATCTCGAACCGCTCCAGCTCATCGTCACGGACGCCCAACTCCACATCCACGCGCTCGACCTTGCCGCCGCGGAGGCGCACCACGAACGGCGCGAGGCCCCGCTGGTCCACCGCCGAGATCGGCGCACTCAAGGCCGTCCTCGACTCCGTCGCCACCCGCCCCTGCGCGAACAACCCAGCGACCAACGCGCCGCCGCTGTTCGGGATCGAGGCGTACAACCGCACCTGACCGGTGGCCGGATCAGCGTTCGGATTGACCGACGTCACCTGGCCCGTGAACACCTGATCGGCATACCCACTCACGCGGAACTGCACGCCCATCCCCACGCGCACCTCGCGCAACGCCGACGCCGGGATCGCCGCTTCGAGTCGCATCGAGGCCGGATCCACCAGCGTGAACAGCGGCGCGCCTGGCGCGACCACATCACCCGCCGAGGCGGGTCGTTCGGCGATGATCCCCGCGAACGGCGCCTTCACCTGCGTCGCGTCCAGCTGCTTCTGTGCCGCGGAGACGCGCGCCTGCGCATCGGCCAGCTGCGCGGTGGCCGCCAACGCACCGCGCCGCGCGGCTTCGACATCACGCTCGGCGATCGCGCCGGCCGCCACGAGCCGCTCGGCCCGCTGCAACTCGCGCTGCGCGATGTCGGCACTCGACTGCGCGGCCGTCAGACCGCTGCGCGCCGAGAGCCACGCGTCGCGGATCGCCGTATCGTCGAGCCGCGCGAGCACGGCTCCCGCGGCCACCCGATCGCCTTGGTCATAGTTCAGTGCGATGATCGACGCCGCGACCTCAGCGCGGATCGACGCCGACTTCACCGGCTGCAACTGGCCCGAGAGCGCCGGGCCCGTCGCGAGTGCCAGCGACGTGACCATCGTGATGTTCTCCGGGCCCACGAGGATCTCCGTGGGCGTGGTCACGGCCGCCTCGTCCGCTGCTCCGCCGCACCCTGCCACCGCCAGCACCACCAGCGGCAGACCGCGCCGCGCGAATGTCATCCAGGACGTCATATATGTGTAGTCGACTGTAGGGAGGGCAGTTATGGACGACCGGTGGTCCCACCGGCCGACAACGGAAGGTCTCGCAGGAGCGCCAAGCGCAACCGCGCCAGCGCGACATCACGGGCCGACTGTACGCGGTACGCGCGTGCGGTCTCCAGATCCACGCGCGTTTGCGCGAGTTCGAGCTGCGTCGCGAGCCCTTCCGCGAACCGCACTTCAGCGATCGCGTACGCCCGCGCCGCCTGTTCATCGGTGCCCGCACTGGCCGCGAGCTCGGCTTCGGCCTGCACCAGTTGGGCGATCGCGAGTTCCTGATCGAGCGCGGCGGCCTTGCGCGTCTGCTCGTAGCGCTCGCGCGCTTCGGCGAGCGAGGCCTGCGCCGCGACGATCTCACCCTTGATCCGTCCGCCCGTGAAGAACGGCACCGCGATCCCCAGCGAGACGGTCCAGTTGGGGAAGTAGTACTGCCAGTTGCTCTCCAGCAGCGTGCCCTCCGCTGGATACGCGAAGCGCTGGTACGCACTCGAGAGCTCCAGCGCCGGCAAGCGCTGCCCCTTCACGATCGCGAGCTGCTTCTCTTGGATGCGCAACAGCTCTTCGGCTTGCCGCACCGGCGCTCGCCGCAGGACGCTCGTGTCGGGCTCCATCGCCAACAGCTCGCGGCTCACCGCCAACGCATCCGCGCCGGGCGCCGCCCCGACCTCGATGGAGGTCGACAGCACCAGCGACTGCTGCAGCGGCACGTTCAAGAGCTGCCGCAACCGGAGCAGCGCGATGTCGCGCTGCGACCGGGCGCCGATCACCGCGGGGCGCGCGTTGTCACGCTGCACGCGGGCGCGGATCAAGTCGAATTCCGCCACATTGCCCACCTCGCGCGCCACCTGCGTCTGCCGCAGCGCGCGCTCGGCCTGCACGAACGACGACTCCGCGATCACCGCCAACTGCGCGGCGACCTGCGCGTCGAAGTACGCCTGTGCGATGTCGAGCACCAACTGTGCGCGGGCGCTCTGCTGGCCGAGTGACGCCGCACGGATGCCCGCTTCGGCGGCGGCGATGCCGGCCGAGATCCGTCCGCCACTGTACAGCGCCTGCGAGGCGTTCACGCCGAGCACGACGGTGTTGGGCGACGCGAACACCCGGGCCAACGGCGAATCGGCGAACCCACCAGCGGCGTCGCCACCGCCGCTCGTGGTGTCGCTCGATCCGAGGCGCTTGGTGATCTCCTCGAACTGCAATTGGATGGCGCGCTGATAGCTCGCGATACCGTTCACTTGGGGCAACAGTCGGCTGCGGGCCTGCAACTGTTGTCCGGTGGCGCGGTCGGTCGCCGCGCGCGCGATGCGCAGGACCTCACTGGTGCGCTCCGCCATGCGGATCGCATCGGCGAGCGTGAGGGTCAGCGGTGGCGGCGGCGCGCTCTGAGCGAATGTCAGCGACGGCCACGCGACCACCGCGGCGAGGACGCCGCGACGGAGGTGACGAAAGGTCATAGAGGAGGTGAAGAGGCGGGTCGTCATCTAATGGGTCGCCCGAGCGTCGAGGGCGGCAGGACGGGCATACCCGAGCGCGCGCACGAACAGGGCGATGTACTCCGCGACCGCCGTGCGCTCGGCCGGGAAGGTGTGCTTCTTGATGTCGCGGCCCATCGCATCCGCGAACAGCGTGCCCGTGAGCATGGCGACGGCCGTGGCGAGCGACATATCCCTGGCGATGTCGCCGCGCTCCTTGAGGCGGTTCAGATACCGATCGAGCGCGGCGTGCGACTTCTTCCACCCGTCGCTCAAGCAGGCGTTCATGTGCGGGTGCTCCTCGAGCTCGCTCATCATCTTGCGGATGACGGCGCGTCGTTCACGCATCGCCTTCCAATGCACGCGGGCCCACGCGCCGAGTTCTGCTTCGACATCGCCGGGCTCCTCGGGGAGGTACGCGTCGGCCACGCCGGCGGTGGAGGACTGCGACAATTCCACCGCTTGCTCGAGCAACGCCTTCTTGCTGCCGAACAATCGGAAGAGGGTCACCTCATTGACCTCGGCCATCTCCGCGATGCGCCGCGTGGTCGCCCCGCGATAGCCTGACTCGGCGAAGGCGCCGAGCGCGGCGTGCAGTAATCGGAACCGGGGGTCCCCGGCCACGTCCTTATCAGTCACGATCGATCCCGTCTCCATCAAGCGTTGCAAGTGCCTACTTGCACTGAAGCAAGTGTCTACTTGCATACAACGCAACCCCGGGGCGGTCGGTTTCAATCGCCGGGGGGCGGGCGGGGCCGCTAGTTTCCCCGCCTATGCGCGTCGTCCTGATCACCGTCTTCGTCCTGTCCGGTGCCGCCGGGCTGGTCTACGAGTCCATCTGGGCTCGGTACCTCGGCCTGTTCGTCGGGCACAGCGCCTACGCGCAGATCCTCGTGCTGGGGGTCTTCCTCGGGGGGATGGCCCTCGGCGCGGCGATCACGGCGCGGCGGGCCGAGTCGATCGCGCGGCCGCTGTTCTGGTACGCGGTGGTCGAGGCGGTGGTGGGCGTCATCGGCCTCCTGTTCCATGACATCTTCGGTGGGGTGACCGGCTTCGCGTACGACGCGATCCTGCCCGGGCTCTCGGGCGGCAGTGTCACGTTGGTCAAATGGGGGATCGCCGCGCTGTTGATCCTGCCGCAGTCGGTCCTGTTGGGCACGACGTTCCCGTTGATGAGTGCGGGCGCGCTCCGGTTGGAGCGGCGGCAACGCGGGGCGGCGGCGACCCCGGGCCGGACGCTCTCGCTGCTCTACTTCGCCAACTCGGTGGGCGCCGCGGCCGGCGTGTTGATCGCGGGTTTCGTGCTCGTGCGCCTCGCCGGCCTACCCGGCACGTTGATCGTCGCGGCGATGACCAATTTCGTCGTCGCGTTGCTGGTGATCGTGATCGCGCGCGACATCGGTGAGGACGCGTCGACCGTGGACGTCGCCACCGGCGGGCCGCCCAGCGACGGGCCGCTCACCGCGCTGCGTGACCCCGCCCTACCGCGGGCACTGCTCTTCATCGCGTTCGGCACCGCGGTGGCGTCGTTCATCTACGAGATCGCCTGGATCCGCATGCTCTCGCTGGTGCTCGGCAGTGCGACGCACGCGTTCGAGCTGATGCTCTCGGCGTTCATCCTCGGGCTCGCGCTCGGGGCACTGTGGCTCCGCACACGGGCCGACACCTTCCGCGACCCCGTCCGCACACTCGCGATCGTCCAATGGACGATGGGCGTGATGGCGCTGGCCACGATCCCCATCTATCTCGCGTCGTTCGAATGGACGGCCGATCTGCTCCGCGCCCTCAGTCGCACTGAGGAGGCCTACCGCACGTTCAACGTGGTGCGCTACGCGGTGTGCTTGATCGTGATGCTCCCCGCCACCTTCTGCGCGGGCATGACGTTGCCGCTGATCACGCGCACGTTGCTGTCGGTGGGCGTGGGCGAGCGGGCGATCGGCTCGGTGTATGCGGTGAACACGCTCGGCTCCATCCTTGGCGCGGCGACGGCCGGTCTGCTCTTGTTGCCACTGCTGGGCGTGAAGGGCACGCTCATCCTGGGCGGCGCGATGGACATGGCGCTCGGGGTGTGGTTGGTGTTCCGCTTTCGCGCGGCGATCCCGGGCGGCGTCCGGCTGCTGCGCATCACGGCGATCGGCGCCGTGGCCATCGTGGCCAATATCATCGTCACGCAGGAGTTCGACCGCGGGCTGCTCACCAGTGGCGTGTACCGCTACGGCGTGGCGCCACCAGTGGGCTCGCGGCCGGTGGATTTCTATCGCGATGGTCGCACGGCCACCGTGAGCCTCCGCACCGACGCGAGTGGGAGTCGCTCGCTCGCCACCAACGGCAAGCCCGACGCCTCGCTCACCAAGGAGTGGCTCCAGGCGCCGGAGCCCGGCGCCGCGAAGGTGATGATCGGCGGCGATCAGGTCACGCAAGCATTCTTGCCGATCATCACGCTTGCGCATGCGCCCAAGGCCAAGCAGATGGCGGTGATCGGGTTCGGCTCCGGCGTGTCGTCGCACATCCTGCTGGGGTCGCCGGTGGCGGACCAAGTCGCGACCATCGAGATCGAGCCCGCGATGGTCGATGCCTCACGGTTCTTCCAGCCCGCGAACACGCGCGTCTACGACGACCCGCGCTCGCGCATCGTGATCGACGACGCCAAGGCCTACTTCGCGTCGTCCGGCGCGCAGTACGATCTGATCCTGTCCGAGCCGTCCAACCCGTGGGTGAGTGGGGTCGCGGGATTGTTCACGGACGAGTTCTACCAACGCGTGCGCACGTATCTCGCGCCGCGGGGTGTGTTCGGACAGTGGCTGCACTTGTACGAGATCGACGATCCGCTCGTCCTCTCGGTGATCGCGGCGGTGCATCGCAACTTCCCGTCGTACGAGATCTTCTTCACCTCGACGGTCGACATCTTGATCGTCGCGAGCAACGATTCGACCCTACCACCCGCCGACTGGGGCGTGCTGCAGTACCCCGGCATCGCGCAGGATCTTGCGCCGTTCCGGCCCATCACCGCGGATGTGATGGAGGGGCTGCGCCTCGGGGGACGCCGCGCGTTCGCCCCACTGCTCGACGGTGGTGTGTCGCTGAACTCTGACTACTACCCGGTGCTCGACCTGGGCGCCGAGCGGACGCGCTTCCAACGGACCACCGCGGAGGGCATCATCGCGCTGGGCTCGTCGCGCTTTCCCCTTGGCCTCGTGTTGTCGGGCGATCGCACTGACTTCACGACCTCGACGGCGTCACCGGTGCAGATCCGGCGCAGCGAAGCGCGGGCGTTCGGCGCGGCGGTGCGCGCAGCGGAAGCCGTGGCGGACACCGGCGCGTTCGAGGAGCTGCGCACCGTGCGGCACATGCGCGCGCTCCTCCGCGCGCAGACTGCGAGCGGCCGAGCGCCCGAACATTGGGATCGGTGGCTGAGCGATGTGCTCGGCGTGGACGACGCGATCCACGGCGGCACCGCTGGGGTGGCCGACGATGCGTGGTACGCTGCGCTCAATGACTACGTGCGGCGCGTCGGCGCCCCCGAGCGCGTCACGGCCACGCTCACGTTCCTGCGCGCGGTCCACGCGTGGGACTGGCCCACGGTCGCGACCAGCGGCGAACGGCTCATGATGTTGGGGGCCACGCCACCCGTAGCGCCGGTACCGGCCGAGCTGTTGCGGGACGCCCTCGTCGTGGCACGCCTGCGGTTGGGCGATGCGCACGGCGCCCGGCGCGTCTTCGATGCCATCACCCCGCGTATCGGGCGCCCCACCAGCGACGCCCGGCACCGGCTCCTCGACGCGTGGATCCGCGACGCCGAGGCCACCATGACCGTTATTCCGTCGGTGACGCCAACGCCGCGGTGATCGCCGACTCCAGTTGGGCGTCGGTCCACTGGTCATCCCACCCCCGCGGGCCGTGGATCACTACGCGCTCGGCGCCCGAATTGCACTCAATGGGGACCGGCGCGTCGGCGGCCGCATCGCGCGCCTCCGGCAGCTCCAGACAGATCCACGTATCACCACCAGCATCGGCTACCGTTCGCATCGCACGCTCCTTGGGTCTGTGCGCTCAACGAATATCGGGGGCGTCACGTCCCTCCAACAGCCCCGCGCTGGCGGTCGGGTGGGCCGGCGGGCAGTTTTCGGGTCCCTCTCGTTCTGTTCTTGGAGTCTTGTGATGCCATTCGCTGCCCTCCTCCGCCGCGCTGCGGCCTGCCTGCTCCTCGCTCTGCCTGCGTCGCTCGCGGCGCAGGACATTGACCCGCGATTGGAGCGCCTCAAGGCCGAGGCCCTCACCAAGATCGACGCGCGGGCCAAGCTCGTCCAAGAGATCATCGATCAGGTGTTCTCGTACGGCGAGCTCGGCTTCCAAGAGATCGAGACGAGCAAGTATCTCACGGGCCTGCTCGAGAAGAACGGCTTCACGATCCAGCGCGGTGTGGCGGGCATTCCCACCGCGTGGACGGCCACGTGGGGCAGCGGCAAGCCCTTCATCTCGCTGGGCTCCGACATCGACGGCATCCCGCAGGCCACGAGCACCCCGGGCGTGGCGTTCCAGAAGCCGATGGTCGAGGGCGCCCCGGGCCATGGCGAAGGCCACAACTCGGGCCAAGCGGTCAACATCGCCGCCGCGCTCGTGGTGAAGGAGATCATGCAGCGCGAGAAGATCCCCGGCACGTTGCAGCTGTGGCCGGGCGTGGCCGAGGAGCAGATGTCGGGTAAGGCGTTCTTCGTCCGGGCTGGCGTATTCAAGGACGCGGATGTCGTGCTCTTCACGCACGTGAGCAACGACCTCTCCGTGAGTTGGGGACCGAGCAGCCAGAGTGCGTTGATCTCCGCGGAGTTCCGCTTCAAGGGCAGCTCATCCCACGCGGCCGGCGCGCCGTGGAGCGGCAAGAGCGCGCTCGACGCCGTCATGTTGATGGCGCAGGGCTGGGAGTTCCGGCGTGAGCACCTGCGCACGCAACAGCGCTCGCACTATGTGATCCGCAACGGCGGCGATCAGCCCAATGTGGTACCGTCCACCGCGTCCATCTGGTTCTACTTCCGCGAGCAGGATTACGAGCGGACGATGGCGCTGTTCGAGACGGGCAAGCGCATCGCGCAGGGCGCCGCGATGATGACCGACACCGAACTCGAATCGGTCAACGTGCTCGGCTCCGGCTGGGCCGGTCATTTCAACAAGGTCATCGCAGAAGCGACGTACGCGAACATCCAGCAGGTCGGCATGCCCAAGTGGAGTGAGGCCGATCAGCAGTTCGCGCGCGCGTTGCAGGAAGAGCTGGGTGGATTCGCGACCGGACTGCAGTCGCAGGTCGGCCGCCTGCAGGGGGCGCCCACGCTCCAGAACTGGAGCGGCGGTGGCTCGGACGACATCGGCGACGTGTCATGGAACGTGCCCACGGTGACGCTCCGATTCCCGTCGAACATTCCGGGCCTCCCCGGCCACCACTGGTCCAACTCGATCGCGATGGCCACGCCGGTGGCGCACAA
>JBEIVF010000159.1:0-4750 GCA_040374005.1 Gemmatimonadaceae bacterium
CCGCTGTAGCGGGGCGTCACGCTGGCGTTGAAGCAGAAGTCGCGGCTCTCGCTCGCGACATTCGTGCCCTTGACCTGCACCTGGATTCCGTAGCCGGTGCCGTTGGTGAGGCCGGCCTTGTCCATGATCGAGCCGGTCGACTGCTTGTCGCCGACGTAGAGGTACACGCGGTTGGCGTTGCCGTCCGAGGTGCCGATCACCACGGTCTTGTCGCTCGCCATCGGGCGGACCATGACGTTCTCCCACGCGCCCACGAGCGCGTTGAAGGGGACGAGCTCGACGCCGATGCGCTCGTTGATGCCGGTGGCGATCACGCGTCCGGCGCCCGAGGCCTCCTCGCCCGAGAAGAAGATCCGCTCGGTCGTGCCGAGGCCCGACGAGGCGTTGAGGAGGCCGCTGACCTCGGCGAGGTCCGCCGAGCAGAAGCGCTGGATCGTGTAGAGCGAGCCGCCCGCGCCGTTGGTCACGGTGGAGAGCGAGTTCATCATGTCCTCGCCGCTGACGACCTTGAGGAAGTCGGCGCCCGGGGTGATGTTGATCTTCCACTGGCTGGTGAACGCGCCGTTCGAGAAGCCGGCCGGGTGGTGGGCGCGGGGAACGCTGCCGCCGTTGTTGGTGGCGTACTCGTGGGTCACGAGCACGGTCATGGTGCCGTCGTTGTTCAGGTAGGCGCCCATGCCGTCGGGGATGCCGCAGAAGTAGTACGGCGAGATGCCGTCCGGCTTGAAGTTGACGAAGTCGCCGACGGTGAGGATCGAGTGGATGTCGACCGGGTAGCCGTTGTGGGCGCGGACGTACGGGGTTGCCGACGAGCTCGGGCCGGTGACGAGCGACTGCGCGCTCGAGGCGACGGTGATCGCGAGGGCGATCGACGATGCGATGCTGATGGTGGTGCGGGACATGGTTCTGAGCGACTCCGTGAAATCTTGGAAACAACTGGGCACGCGGACAGGGCAAGACACACCCTGACCGCGACGCACGGTCGCGTTTCCGTGTCAACCGCCGATTGCGG
This sequence comes from Gemmatimonadaceae bacterium, assembly GCA_040374005.1. Classification (GTDB taxonomy): domain Bacteria; phylum Gemmatimonadota; class Gemmatimonadetes; order Gemmatimonadales; family Gemmatimonadaceae; genus DASRAP01. The sequence goes on from JBEIVF010000159.1 coordinate 1,013, forward strand.
CCGAGTCAGCGTTGATTCTCGATTTCGCAAGCCGCGCGCGAACGGCGCGTGTGGGTCGCGTTCAGCGGCGGTTCGCATCCGCAGGACGCTTCTCGATGCGGATCATCAGGTCGAGCGCCTTGCCGCCGCGGACGACCTTGATCTGCACCGGCGTGCCGCCGAAGTTGTAGTAGAGCGCCTGCTGGAAGTCGACGACGTTCACGATGCGCGCGCCGTTGACCTCGGTGAGGAAGTCGCCGCGCTGGACGCCCGCCTTCGTCCCGGGTCCGGTCGAGTACATGTCGTCGACGTAGATGCCGAACTCGGGCTTGGGCAGCGCGTCGAACGCCGCATCGCCCACGCGCGCGCGCAGTTCCTCGCGTGATAGCACGGAGAAGCCCATCCACGGCGAGTCGTTGGTGCGCTTGGCCTTGAGCGCTTCGGCCACGCCGAATGCGGTTTCGAGGGGCATCGCGTAGGTCACGTAGGGAAGCGGCTCGGTGCGAACCTCAGGCGAGAGCTGGGGTTGCGGCACCAGCATCGCCACGACCTTGCCGGCGTCGTCGACGAGCGCGCCGCCCACGGCGCCCGGTGCGATCGCCATGCTCGCGTGGACGAGCGAACCCGTCAGGTCGGACTGGTAGCACGCGGTGGCGGGCAGCGCCATGACCACACCGGGCGCGAAAGTGCGCGCCGACCCAAACGGATCGCCGATGGCGATCACGCGATCCGCGGGGCGCAGGCGCTCGGCGCCGCCGCGATCGATGACTGTGAGCTCGCCGGGCGCAGTGGTGCCCTCGGGCCACTTTACGCGTAGGACCGCGAGGTTGATGGTGGGCTCGCTTGCAAGGATTTCCGCCTCGTAACGGGTGCCCGTCGAGAGTTCGATGTCGACGATCTCCGCGAGGCCGCCCTCGTCGGTGAGCAGAGGCGAGCGGCAGCAGAGGATGGTGCCGTCGGCGGACACCACCATGCCCGTGGCCACCACATTGCGCATGAAGCCGGGAAACGGCGACTCGTCAGCGAGTTCCCAGCGACCGGTCGGCGACGGCGTCGTAGGTACCCGGCGGTAGCTGGTCACGCTCACCACGCAGGTGAGCATGCGCTCGGCGAGCTCGGCGTCCGATGCGGCGGCATGTGCGATGGGGGTTGATGCGGATTCGACCGACGGGACGCTCGCGGCGCGCGGGAAGGTGGCAAGCGAGGCGGCGAGCAGGGCGGCGGCTGCGGGAGACATGGTGCGGAGAATCCGCGCGACGCGTGGCCGCTTCATGAACGCATCGTTCAGAATCGGTGTGAAGCGTCGACGGTGCACGCGCTCTGTCGCACTCGGTGGTGTGATGCAGCCATGACGATCATGTCCCTGGCTGCAGCCGTCCTGAGCGTGGTGCCGGTCCAGTCCGCCGCACCCGTTGCGTTCGTCGACGCCGACGTCGTGGCCCGTTGCGTACAGAGGTACGCGGAGCTCGTATCCGCCGAGTACGCGGACACGCTGCGGGCCGCGGAGTCGATGCGCGCCGCGATCCGTGCGTTCTGCGAGGCGCCCACGGATGCGGGCCTCGCGCGTGCCCGCGAGTCCTGGATCGCCGCCCGCGACGCCTACGGACGCACCGAGGCGTTCCGCTTCGGCAACGGGCCGATCGACACCCGCCGCGGCGGCGTCGAGACCTTCGTGAACGCGTGGCCCGTGGACGAGGCCTACATCGAGCCCGCGGATCCCGAGGCGCACACGGGCATCATCCGCGATACAGCCAGATACCCCGCGCTCGGGCGTGCGATCCTCCGCCTGCACAACCAGCGTGGCGGGGAGACCAATGTGTGCACGGGCTGGCACGCGATCGAGTTCATGCTGTGGGGCGTGGATCTATCGGACGACGGCCCTGGTGCACGGCCCGTGGGCGACTTTGTCGACGCATCGAGCCTCTACGCCGCGCGGCGGCGCGAGTTCCTGCTCGAGGTCACCGACATGCTGTGCGAGGACCTCTCCAAACTCGATCGTGCGTGGGCCAGTGCGGGACCTGACGGAGCGGGCTCGGACGACAGCGCAGACCATCGCGGCGATCACCGCGCGCGGTTCATTGCCGATCCTCGTGCGATGCGGGCGATCCTCATCGGGCCTGTGCTGCTCGCGGGCTTCGAGATGTCCGGCGAGCGACTTGCGGTCGCGCTCGAAACGCGCGACCAGGAGGAGGAGCACAGCTGCTTCAGCGACACCACGGACCGCGATTTCAAGGCCAACATCCGCGGCATCGCGCTGGTGGTGCGCGACTCTGGCGCGATCGAGGTGGTGCGTGGGCGCGACGCGGCGCGGGCGAAGTCGCTCGCCGCGGCGCTCGATGCAGCGATCGCCGCCGTCGAGGCCATTCCAGCGCCGTTCGACCGCGCCATGCGCGCGGCGGATGACGATCCCGCGCGCAAGCGACTCGTCGCGGCGCTCGAGGCGCTGGAAGTGCTTGGCGAGGAGCTGGATGCCGCCGCACGGTTGCTCGGCTACGAACTCCCCGCGGAGCCGCAGGGATGAGCGCCTCAGGGATGATGACCGTATGGATCGCACTCGCAGCGGCGCTCGCGGAAGCCGATGTCGCGCGATCCATCGATGCGACAGCCGGCGCCGCGCGTCCGCTCGCCGCATCCGCCGACGCCGCCCGCCTCGGCGGACCTGCGACGGTGGACGCCACGGGACCGCACGCGTTCAGTCTGCCGATTCTCGGCATCTCCCGCGAGGATCGCCGCGCCTTCAGCGTGGGCAACTCGTTCTTCCGCGACAATTGGGTGGTTGCTCCCGCGAGTGCCGCGGGGCGCGATGGCCTGGGACCGCTCTTCAACGCGAACTCATGCAGCGCCTGCCACCCCGACGATGGGCGGGGGCGCCCGCCGCTGACGATGGGTGAGCTGGGACTCGGCGCGGTGCTCTTCGTGAGTCCGCGTGATGCCGATGGCGCGCCGCACCCCGTGTACGGCGCGCAGATCCAGGATCAGGCGATCCCCGGCGTCGCGCCTGAGGCCGCGCTTGCGCTCGACGAACGCATCGAGCGTGGCGGCTACCCCGACGGAAGCGGGTACGAACTCGCGCGGCTCGTGCCAAGGCTCGAGCACCCCGCGTACGGTCCGCTCGGTGCACTGCGCATGTCGCTGCGCATCGGGCCGCAACTGATCGGAGGCGGCCTGCTCGAGGCGGTCGATGACACGACGATCCTGGCGCTCGCAGATCCCGACGATCGCGACGGCGACGGCATCTCCGGTCGCGCGCACATCGTGTCGCCCTCGGCGCCGCGGGTCGGGCGCTTTGGATGGAAGGCATCGCAGCCCACGCTCGACGCGCAGGTGATGGCGGCGCTCGCGGCGGACATGGGGATCACGAACCCGGCGCATCCGCGGGAGATCCCGACCGACGCGCAGGCGATCGACGCGCCTTCAGGCGGTGAGCCCGAGGCCGACTCCCACAAGGTGGCGCGCATCGCCCACTACTGCCGCGTGCTCGCCGTTCCCGCGCAGCGCGGGGCGGGCACGCCCGAGGTCGAGCGCGGCCGCTCGCTCTTTGCCGACGCGGGCTGCGCGAAGTGCCATGTGCCCACGCTTCGCACGGGCGGTTCGTCGCCCATCGAGTTGCTCCGCGGCGTCGAGTTCCACGCCTACACCAACCTGCTGTTGCACGACATGGGCGAGGGGCTCGCCGACGACCGCCGCGACGGCGACGCGAACGGCCGCGAGTGGCGCACGCCGCCGCTCTGGGGCATCGGACTGATCGAGACGGTCAAC
>JBEIVF010000283.1:0-2249 GCA_040374005.1 Gemmatimonadaceae bacterium
CGAACGCCGCCGTGAGCGTGATCATGCCGCCGAAGCCCACCTCGAACAACTCGTTCGTGGCGCTCGCGGTGAGACCCGACAACGCCACATCGTCCTTCTTCTTCATGTACGACGCGTAGTTGATGATCACACCGAAGCCGACCGACAACGAGAAGAAGATCTGACCCGCGGCGGCCAACCACGTCTTGAAGTTGCCCAGCGCCGACCAGTCCGGGTTCCACATGTAGCCGAGCCCGTTGATCACATTCTGCTCCGGCAGATCGGGGTTCGGCGTGCCCAGCGTCAGCACCCGGATGAGCACAATGAGCGCGCAGACCGCCATGATCGGCATGGCCCACGACACGAACTTCTCGATGCCCTTCGACAACCCGCGATACACGAAGTAGATGTTGATCGCGAACACCACGACCCAACTGAGCACCGTGTACTTGGAGTCGCCGGTGAAGAGCACGCCATCAGCAGCCGTCCCGGTGATCGAGTTGTAGAACGCCCCCGATGCCGCTGTCTGATCCACGATCGACGTGCCCTGGACGATCCCGATGCCGCCCGTGATGTACTTCAAGAAGTACGCGAACGTCCACGTCTCGATGAACACGTAGTACGTCGACACGCCCAGCGGGATCAACACCCCGAGGATCCCGAGGTACCGCGCCACGCTCCCCTTCCCGACCGCACCCATGATCATCGGCGCCCCGTGCAACCCCTTCTTCCCGCCGTACCGCCCCATCGTCCACTCGGCCCACCCGATCGGGATGCCGAGCAGGAACAGCGCACAGAAATATGGGATGAGGAAGGCACCACCACCGTTCGCGGCCGCTTGGCCGGGGAACCGGAGGAAGTTGCCCAACCCGACGGCGGAGCCGGCCACGGCGAGGATGACGCCGAGTTTAGAGCCCCACTCTTCCTTGTTCTCAGTCACGAGGAGTCGTGTGTTTGGGTGAGAAGGATGCTACCGCACGAAACAATGACGCAGTCCGGCCACAGAACGTTAGCGCCTCGCGCACGCGTTCACGTAAATCGGATGCCGTTGGGGGCGACAGCCCCCTTGGTGGGGACGAACGACGGCGTGGCCGCTTTGGCGGGAGGCCCCTTCGCGTCGCGCCGCGGGCCACCAGCGGACCTGGCCTCGCGTGAGGTCCCGCCCCCGGCACCGCCCTCCTTCTTCATGGTCAGGGCGATGCGGTTACGTGGGAGGTCCACGCTCTGCACCGTGACCTGCACCTTCTGCCCGACCTTCACCACGTCGTTGGGGTCCTTCACGAAGCGGTCGGCCAGCTGCGACACGTGGACCAAGCCATCCTGATGCACGCCGATGTCCACGAACGCACCGAACGCCACGATGTTGGTGACCACCCCCTCCAGCGTCATGCCCGGGACGAGATCGGACGGCTTCTGGATATCCTCGCGGAATGCGGGTGGCTCGAAGGCGGCGCGCGGATCGCGCCCCGGCTTCTTGAGCTCGGCGACGATGTCCTGGAGCGTCGGCATGCCGACATCGGCGCTGACATACTGTGTGAGCGGGATGCGGTCGACCAGCGACTCGTCGCCGATCAACGTGCCGACGGTGACGCCGAGATCAGCCGCCATCTGCTCGACCAAGGCGTAGCGCTCGGGGTGCACGGCGCTGGCGTCGAGTGGATGCGCGCCGGTCCGCACGCGCAAGAAGCCCGCCGCCTGCTGGAAGGCCATCGCCCCTAGGCGCGGCACCTCGTGGAGGTCAGCGCGCCCGGCGAACCCGCCCTTCTTGTCCCGGAGCGCGACAATGGCCTGTGCCAGCGACGGGCCGATGCCAGCGACATACCCCAACAGCGCGGCGGACGCGGTGTTGACCTCCACCCCGACGCGATTCACGCAGCGCTCCACGGTGTCGTCGAGCCGTTGCTTGAGTCGGCTTTGGTTCACATCGTGTTGGTACTGGCCCACCCCGATGCTCTTGGGGTCGATCTTCACCAACTCGGCCAACGGATCCTGCAGGCGGCGCGCAATGCTCACCGCGCCACGCAGCGACACGTCAAGCTCGGGGAACTCGGCACGCGCCAGATCAGACGCCGAATACACCGAGGCCCCGGCCTCGTTGACGACGACCACCTGCGGCGTCGGGGGATCGAGCTCGCGCAACGCAGCCTTGGTGAGGTTCTCCGTCTCGCGACTCGCCGTGCCATTGCCGATGGCAATGAGTTCGGGCGTGAACCGCTGCACCATCGTGCGGATCGCGCCAGCGAAACGATCCTCTTGATGCAAGTACAGCG
>JBEIVF010000268.1:0-2480 GCA_040374005.1 Gemmatimonadaceae bacterium
CACGTTGCCCGCGGTGCAACCGGGTTCGTCGATCATGCCGGGCAAGATCAATCCGTCCATCCCGGAGATGGTCAATCAGGTGTGCTTCCAGGTCATGGGTTGCGACACCACCGTCGCCATCGCCGCAGAGCACGGCCAGCTCGAGCTCAACGTGATGATGCCGGTGATCGCGCACAACATCCTGCTCTCGATGCGCATCCTGACCAATACCGCCACGGTGCTCGACACCAAGTGCGTACAAGGCATCACCGCCAACCGCGAGATGTGCGCCTACTGGGTGGAGCGGTCGGCCGCGTTGGCCACGGCGCTGATGCCCCACATCGGGTACGCGGCGGCCGCCGAGATCAGCAAGAAGTCGGTGAAGGAGGGGGTGCTGATCCGCGAGATGGTGAAGCGCGACCAGCTGTTGCCATCCGATGATCTCGACGCCATCCTCGACCTGCGCAAGATGACCGAGATCGGCGTCCCCGCCGGCAAGCACGGCGCGGTGGCGGGGGGGTGACCCCCGCGGGAGGCACGGCATGCCCCGTGCCTCTCGTGCTTCCCGTGCCTCTCGTGCTTCCCGTGCTTCTCGTGCTTCTCGTGCTTCTCTCGTATATTGAGGTATGCGCATCACGACGTGGGCTGAGTACGGTGTCATCTGCGCCCTCCATTTGGCGCGCCGCGCTTCGGACGGGCCCGTGCCCGGCCGCGAGTTGGCGGAGCGGGAGAAATTGCCGGCGGACTATGTCGAGCAGATCCTTCTCCGGCTGCGCCGTGCCGACATCGTGAAGTCCACGCGCGGCGCCCGGGGCGGCTACGTCCTGTCGCGGGCGCCCGAAGCCATCTCCGTGCGTGAGGTCATCACCGCCGCCGAGCTCACCACCTTCGATCTGCACTGCGTGAGTCATCCGATCAGCGACGAGCGGTGCAGTGATGCGTTCGGCTGTTCCATCCGGCCGGTGTGGATGCTCCTGCAACGCAAGATCGACGACGTGCTCGAGTCGGTGATGCTGTCCGACCTGCTCGTCCCGGAGATGGTCGTGCGCGAACGCGTGGGGCTGCCCCTCGATGATGTGGCCATGCGCGAGCGGGTCGGCCTGCCCGTGCTCCAGGGCTAGCATGGCGATGTTGCTCCCGTTCCTGCGGCAGTGGCGCGAGGACCGGGCGCGGGCCCAGCGTGCCGACCGGTACGCCGCCCTCCTGATGGTGCCGCCGCCCGACGCGTTGGTCGACCAGTTGGCCGATCTCACCGATCGCGACCCCGATCACGCGCGGTGGGAGTGGCGGTACGCGCGCCGTGCGCTCGGCGTGATCGTCGCCGAGCGGGACGCGCAGGACGACCGCACCGCGAGTGAGATCGTCGCCGCGTTCGGTGAGCGACAGGCCCTCGATCCCGACGTGGCCCCCGATCGCCGGGCGATCAGCTTGCGGCAGTTCAACGAACGCCTCGCGGCCTACCGTGGTGCGGTGGCCAACCGCATCTCCGCCGACCCCCTCAGCGTGCGCCTCGGCTTCGTGCTCCTCCGGTTCCAGCCCCCCCCCGTCCCCACCCCCCAAGCCGCCGCGACGCTCGGTCTAGCCCTCGAGGCCGTGGTGGACGAGTTGAACGAGCAGCTGGCAGGGATCTACGGGCCGCCGACTATCCAGTAGCACGAGAGGCACGAGAGGCACGAGTAGCACGGGAAAAAAGAAGCACGGGCAGGCCAAAGGCCCCCCGTGCTTCTCGTGCCACTCGTATCTCTCGTGCTACTCGCAGGTAGTGCCGAAGGTGGGACTCGAACCCACACGGGCGTTAGCCCACTGCGCCCTGAACGCAGCGCGTCTACCAATTCCACCACTCCGGCAAAGTCCCTCAAGCTACGTGGGCCGCATGACGAAGTCAACGCGCAGTCGTCAATTGTAAGGCGGGGGTCTGTCCTCTAACTTGAGACAGGCCAGTGAGTTGGACGACACCCGCTGGTGCGGCCCTCGCGGCCGTCGTCACGCTCATCACTCCCCATGGCTGCCCCCAAGATCGAGGAACCGGACAAGATCGTGTCGATCGCGCGGAACAAGCGCGGCCCGCACGACTACGAGATCCTGGACACCTGGGAGACCGGTATCGTCCTGCACGGGACCGAGGTCAAGGCGCTTCGGGAAGGGAAGGCCACCATCAACGAGGCCTTCGGCATCGTCCGCGATGGCGAGGTCTTCGTGATCAACATGCACATCTCGCCGTACGAACAAGCGAGTTACAACAACCACGTACCCACGCGCACGCGGAAGTTGTTGATGCACAAGACGGAGATCCGCAAACTGATCGGGGCGGTCGAGCGCCAAGGCCTCACGCTCGTGCCGCTCGAGTTGTACTTCCGCGGTGGACGCGCCAAGCTGAAGATCGCCCTCGGGAAGGGGAAGAAATTGCACGACAAGCGCCAAGACCTCAAGAAGAAGGACGCCGAACGCGACATCGCACGCGTGATGCGGACGCGCCGCTGATGCGAGCGGCGTGGCGCCTG
>JBEIVF010000025.1:0-14890 GCA_040374005.1 Gemmatimonadaceae bacterium
GCCGGCGTACACGCACTTGCAACGCGCGCAGCCGGTGGCGGTCGCGCACTGGTTGCTCGCGCATTTCTGGGCGCTGACGCGGGACCGCGCGCGTCTCGCCGAAGCGCGCGCGCGGGTCGCGGTGATGCCGCTGGGTTCTGGGGCGATCGCGGGTTCGGCGTTCCCGATCCCGCGCGAGCAGATCTGTGCGGACTTGGGCTTCGTCGCGATCTCGCCGAACTCCATCGATGCGGTCGGCGATCGCGACTTCGTGGCCGAGGTGTTGTTCGTGTTGTCGATGGCGGGGATGCATCTGTCTCGGCTGGCGGAGGATCTGATCTTGTACGGCTCCAGCGAGTTCGGCTTCGTGAAGTTCGGCGACGCGTATTCGACAGGGTCGTCGATGATGCCGCAGAAGCGGAACCCTGATGCTCTCGAGTTGGCGCGCGGCGCGGGCGCGCGGGTGCTCGGCGATCTCGTCGCGATGTTGGCGACGATCAAGGGCCTGCCGAGCGGCTACAACAAGGATCTGCAGGAGGACAAGCGCACGCTGTTCGATGCCGTCGATGGCATGGCGCTGTTGTTGCCGGCGGTGGCGGGTTCGGTGCGCACGCTGACCTTCCAGCGCGAGAAGATGGCGGCGGCGGTATCGAGCGCGATGATGGCGACGGACTTGGCCGACTATCTGGTGCGCAAGCAGGTGTCGTTCCGCGAAGCCCACGGCGCGGTGGGGCGGCTGGTGCGAGAAGCGGAGGAAGCGGGCGTGGAGCTGACGGCGCTGCCGTTCGGTTCATTCTCGGCGGCGCACGCGGCGTTCTTGCCTGATGTCATGAACGAGCTGCTCCCGGCTTCGTCGCTGTCGCACCGGAACATTCCTGGTGGCACAGGGCCGGCTTCTGTGACGGAGCAGCTGCGCGCGGCGCGGGTGCTCATCGGGTAGCGGGGTTGGGTTAACTGATCAACGCTGAGATCGCTGAGAGACGCGGAAAAGCGCTGTAACTGCAACAGCAACTGCCACTGATTTTTTGGGGGGGGAACATCGCACTCTTGGCTCCGAGTGCAGTTCCCCCCTTTTTTCGCTGTTTCAGCGCCTTTCAGCGTCTCTCAGCGATTTCAGCGTAATTCGGTTAGCAGACCCTCCCTTGCGCCGATCCCATCACAGGAGCGACATTCTAATAAAGCTTACAGGAAAGTTTTATTAGGGCTTTTGAGGCCAGGGCAGTCGCCGGCGCGCTGGGGCTGACGCACAAGGAGTTGTCCAACTTGTTGTCCCGCATCGGCTTACCAGCGGGACGGCAGGGCTTGGCGCGTCGGTTCGATCTGGAGCGGATTCGCGAGCTGGACTTGGTCGCCGCACTCTCCGCCACCGGCATGCCGGCGGTGCGGGCGCTGGAGATCGCGCGAGATGCAGGGCCGGACACGTTCACGCGCGGGCTCGGGTTGTCCTACGACCGAGAGTCCCATCTCCAGGACCTCGACCGGCGTCTCCGCGACGCCACCGAGCGTGTGGTTCCCCGCCGTCGCGGGCGACCTCCTGCCCTCTGATCGCATCCCGTCCCTGAGCGCGGTCCCTTAACTTTCGCGGCTGTCCCCCTAGGAGCTGCACCGTGGTCTTCCGCCCCCGCCGTCACACCGTCACCGCCAACGTCGGCGGGGTCCTCGTTGGCTCCGGCCACCCGGTCGTCGTCCAGTCCATGACGAACACCGACACGGCTGACATCCCTGGCACCGTTGCCCAAGTGGCCGCGCTGGCCACGGCCGGCTCGCAGATCGTGCGCGTCACGGTCAACAACGACGAGGCCGCCGCGGCCGTCCCCGCCATCGTGCAGCAGCTGGCCGATCGCGGCATCACCGTCCCCATCGTCGGCGATTTCCACTACAACGGGCACCTGCTCCTCACCAAGTTCCCCGACACCGCGCGCGCGCTCGCCAAGTACCGCATCAACCCCGGCAACGTCGGCACGCGGCACCGCGACGACAACTTCCGCGCCATCGTCCAAGTCGCCATCGACAACGACAAGCCGGTGCGCATCGGCGTGAACTGGGGCTCGCTCGATCAAGACCTGCTCACCCAGATGATGGACGACAACGCCCGCGCCGCCACGCCGCGCGAGGCCAAGGACGTCTACATCGAGGCCATGATCGAGAGCGCGCTCCGCTCCGCCGCGCTCGCCGAAGAGACCGGACTCGCGCACGACAAGATCCTCATCTCGTGCAAGATCTCGCAGGTACAGGACCTCGTGGACGCGTATCGTCGCCTCGCCGTGCGCTGCGACTACCCGCTGCACCTCGGCCTCACCGAGGCGGGCATGGGGATGAAGGGCATCGTCGCGTCCACCGCGGCGTTGTCGCTCATTCTTGCCGAAGGGATCGGTGACACGATCCGGGTGTCACTCACGCCGCGGCCCGGTGGTGATCGCGTCGACGAAGTGATCTGTGCGCAGCAGATCCTACAGTCACTGGAGTTGCGGTCGTTCACGCCACAGGTGACGTCCTGCCCGGGCTGCGGCCGCACGACCTCGACGTTCTTCCAGAAGATGGCCGAGGATATCCAGGGGTATCTGCGCGATCAGATGCCGATCTGGCGCGACATCCATCCCGGCGTCGAAGAGATGAAGGTGGCCGTGATGGGCTGCGTGGTGAACGGGCCTGGCGAGTCGAAGCACGCCAACCTCGGCATCTCACTCCCCGGCACGTTCGAAGAGCCGAAGGCGCCGGTGTATGTGGACGGCAAGCTCCGCGTCACGCTCAAGGGTGACCACATCGTGCCCGAGTTCCTCGCGATCCTCAACGAGTACGTGGAGCGCACCTACCCGGCGCACGCCCCCACGACGTAGGGGCACCTACTGGGGGCACTCGGCGATCTCCTGCTCGACGAGCATCAACTCGCGCATGATCGGCGCGGCAAAGCCGGCGCGCTCGATGGCGATCAGGAACTCGCGCTGACGGTCGGCGAGGGCTGACCGACCACCCGGCACGCGCGACCACACCGACTCAGGGAACTGCGTGCGCTTGAGGTCCGCGAGCAACGTGGATGAGTCGTGCAAGCGATCAGCGGCCGCGACCCACAACGCATCCGTCGACGCCTGTGCCAATCGGGCGAGATGGTCGCGTTGTCGCGCCTCGGACGAGAACACCTGGCCCGTGTCATCGGCCGGACGGCGCGAGATCTCGAGCAACATCCCGAGCACATCATGACCGAACTTGCTCCCGATGCGCTCTTCCAAGAGAGCGCGCGTGTAGCCGGTGCCGACCCAATCTTCGACCACGCGATAGAGGATGCCCGCGACGATCACTGTTTCGTCGCATCCGTAGCGCGTCAGGATCAACGCCACCGACGCCGGCTGCATGAAGTACGGTGCCCGCGTGCCTTTGCGCGCTTCCGTGTCGTGATGCTTGGCCGCGAATGCGAGCGCGTGGGTCACGCGGTCCGAATATCCTTGGATCGTCACAGGCGGCGTGGTGCGAGAAACGCGAGGAGGGCGACATCGCATAGTGCGATGCCGCCCTCCTCTACGTCAATGGCAGCGTGATCGCTCACGCCACCAAACTACTCGACCGTGATGGCGATCTTCATGCCCATCGCGAGGTGAGGCGTGCAGATCGCCTCATACGTGCCAGCCGGCACGTTCGCGAAGTTGATCGTCACCGACTCGCCCGCGTTGGCCAACATCTGCGACGACAACTCCATCATCGGGTTCGGGATGCCCGCGATGAGGGCAGCCTTCGCCTCCGGCGACAACGTGGCCGGATCGAACGCGACGTTGTGCGGACCCATGGCAACGAACTCGAACTTGATGGCGTCGCCCGTCTTGATCGTGATGGCGGCCGGCTCGAACCGGTAGCCCTTGTCGTCGCCCGTCATGGCCACAACGTGCGTCGTGCCCGTCACCGCCGGAGCCGCATCGACCGACGCCGGAGCGGCGACCGCCGTCGAATCCGCCGCCGTGTCGGCCGGGGCATCAGAACCACCGCACGCCGCGATCGCGGCCACAGCGGCAACAGCGAAGAACTTGCTGAACTTCATTACTCGAGGCCTCCGTACTCCGTAGAGTACAAGCAATAAGAGTGAATCCCGCGAGGGCCCTCGCGGATACAAGTGAAACTATTCACAAAGGGTCCGAAATCCAAGCACCCCCTATTGACCACGGCCGGGGAGCGGGGGTAGCTTTCCGATCTATGCCGACCCAGATCCACCACGCGCATCATATCCACCACGGCCCCACGGGTCGGGGGAGCTGGTGTGCGTCCACGGCGAACTAGCGCCGATCGGTCGCTCCGCGCTTGACTGACCCGTCCCTCCCCGGACGGGTTTTTTATTGTCTCCCCCCTCTGCCTCCATGCTCCGCATCGCCCTCCCCAATAAAGGACGCCTCTCCGACGACGCCCGCGAGCTGTTCCGCGACGCCGGCCTCGACGTGCGCTCCGCCGGTGACCGCGCCCTCGTGGCCACCCTCGGCGACGAGTTCGAGGCGATCTTCGTCCGCGCCCAGGATATCCCCGAGTTCGTGGCCGACGGCGCCGCCGACGCAGGCATCACGGGCAAGGACCTTGTCGCGGAGTCGGGGCGCGATCTCGTCGAGCTCCTGGACCTCGAGTTCGGCAAATGCCGCCTCGTCGTCGCCGCCAAGGACGACAGCGCCATTCGCACCGTGGACGACATTCCGGCGGGCTCCCGTGTGGCCTCCGTATTCCCACGGATAACACAGACCTTCTTCGATGGCGTCGGCCGCGCCATTACCGTCGTCCCGGTGTCGGGCGCCACGGAGATCGCCCCCCACTTGGGGATCGCCGACATCATCGTGGACCTCACATCGACCGGCTCCACGCTCAAGGTCAACGGACTCCGCGAGATCGTCACCGTCATGCAGGCCTCGGCGCGCCTCATCGCGTCGAACGCCGCGGTGGCCGACCCGGCCCGCCGCGCCAAGCTCGACGAGTTGACCACCGCCCTCAGCTCGGTACTGCGCGCCCGCGGCAAGCGCTACTTGATGGCGAACGTGCCCCGCACCGCGCTCGATCGCGTGAAGGAAGTGCTGCCTGGGCTCAACGGCCCCACTGTCGTCGACATCCTGAATGGCGGCGCGATGGTCGCGGTGCATGCCGTCGTTCCCGCGGCCTCGATCTACAAGCTCACCAACGCCCTCAAGGGGCTCGGCGCCGAGGGCATCCTCGTGACGCGCATCGAGCGGATCACGCCGTGAGCACGCTGCGGGCGACTGGGCCGATGAGTGCGCTGCGCAGCGACGCGCGGCGGGCACTCCTCGACCGCGTGAGTGAAGGGTCGAGCACCACGATCCGGGAACGGGTTGCCGCGATCATCACGCGCGTGCGTGATGAAGGCGATGAAGCCCTACGCGCGATGGCGCGTGAGTTCGACGGCTGTGTGCTGACGTCCATCGAAGTGCCGCGGGCCGCGTGGGACGCGGCGCTCGCGCGTGTCGATGCCGACGTCGTGCGCGCGATGCGCCGCGCGGCGGCGAACATCGAAGCGGTGCACACGGCGTTCCAGCCGACGGCCGTTGAGACCGTCACCGCTGATGGCGTGATCATCGGACGCCGTCCTGATCCCCTCGGCCGCGTCGGGGTGTACGCGCCCGGTGGTCGCGCGGCGTACCCGAGCTCCGTGCTGATGGGTGTGGTACCGGCGCGTGTGGCGGGCGTGGGCGAGATCGTCGTGTGCTCGCCGCCGGGACCGAACGGCGTGCCCAGCGACGTGGTGTTAGCGGCCGCCGCGATCGGTGGGGCGCACCGCGTGTTCGCGCTGGGTGGCGCGGGCGCCGTGGCGGCGATGGCGTACGGCACCGACACGGTGTCGCGCGTGGATCGCATCGTCGGCCCCGGCAATGCGTATGTGGCCGAAGCGAAGCTGCAGGTTGTGTCGGTGGTGGGCATCGATTCGCCGGCGGGGCCGAGTGAGTTGCTGGTGCTCGCCGATGCGAGTGCCTCGCCGGCCGTGGTGGCGCGTGAGGTGATGGCGCAGGCCGAGCACGATCCGCTCGCGTCAGTGGTCGTGGTGGCGACTGATGCCGATTGGGCCGCGACGCTCGAGCGCGAGATCACGGAGCGCATTCCGCTGGAGCCGCGTGCTGATGTGATCGCGGAGGCATTGGCCGCACGCGGTGGGGTGATCGTCGGTGATTCCGTTGATGAAGTGTTGGAGTTCGCGGCGGAGTACGCCGCCGAGCACTTGTTGCTCGCGGGCGATGAGGCCGCCACGTGGCTGCCACGCGTGATGAACGCCGGCACGATCTTCGTAGGCGAGACGAGCTCGGTGGCGTTCGGCGACTACATGACGGGCGCGAACCACGTGCTACCCACCGGTGGATTGGCGCGCGCGTACTCGGGGCTCTCGACGCTCGACTTCGTGCGGTGGACGACGTATCAGCGGGTGTCCCGCGATGCCGCGGCGGCGCTGGCCAATGATGTGGACATCTTTGCGCGCGCCGAAGGGCTGCCTGCGCACGCCGCGGCTGCGCGGCAGTGGAGTGTGTCGTGAGTGGGTTCTCTGTGCGTCCTGGGTATGAACTGATCAGCGCGTATCGGTCGGATCGGCCGGCAGTGTCGATCGATCTGAGCGACAACACCAATCAGTGGGGCGTCTCGCCCTCGGCGTTGGCGGCGTTGGCCACCTGGACGCCGCGGTCGGTGAGCGAGTATCCGTCGCTGTACAGCGATGCGCTCGCGGCGGCCGTGGGTGGCTACTGCGGGGTGTCGCCCGACACGGTGGTGTGTGGCTGCGGATCGGATGATCTGCTCGACGCGGCGATGCGCGCGCTGGCGCAGCCGGGCGAGGTGATCGCGCATCCGGCGCCGTCGTTCGCCATGATCCCGATCTTCGCGCGCACGAACGGGCTCGTGCCGGTGGGCGTGCCGTTACTGCCCAACGGTGATCTCGATGCGGATGCAATGTTGGCCACCAAGGCGCGCATCATGTATCTGTGCACGCCGAACAACCCCACGGGGACGGCGCACTCGCGGGCCGCGATCCAGACGGTGATCGACAATGCGCCCGGTGTGGTGATCCTCGACGAGGCCTACGCCGAGTTCGCGGATGTAGTGTACACGGCCGAAGCGCCGCGGTACCCGCATGTGTTCGCGACGCGGACGTTGTCGAAGTCGTTCGGGTTGGCGGGGCTGCGTATTGGCTTCGGTGTGGGTGCACCGGCGCTGGTCACCGAGGTGACGAAGGCGCGTGGACCGTACAAGGTGAACTCCTTCGCCGAGCTGGCGGCTACCGCGGCGCTCACGCACGATCAGGCGTGGATGGCGGGCGTGGCCGACGAAGTGCGGGCGCTGCGCACGCGCTTTGATGCGGCGCTGCGCGAGATCGGGCTCTCGCCGCTGCCGTCGCAGGCCAACTTTATTTGTGTGCCGGTGCCTGATGCCAAGCGCGTGGTCGAAGGGCTGTACGCGCGGGGTATCGCGGTGCGCGCGATGGTGGGGCTGCCGGTGATCGGTGACGCCCTGCGGATCGGGCTGGCGCCGTGGTCGGTGCTCGAGCAAGTGCGCGATGCGCTGCGGGAGGTGGTGTCGTGAAGATCACCGTATTCGACTACGGCGCCGGCAACCTGCACTCGTTGGTGAAGGCGATCGAGGGCGCGGAGCGTGAGATTGTCGTGGAGACGGATCCGGCACGCGCGGCGGACACCGACGCGCTGATCCTGCCGGGTGTCGGCGCGTTCGCCCCCGCAGCCGCGGCCTTGGCGCCGGGGCTCACTGCGATGCGTGCGGCCCTCGCGGATGGCCTGCCCTGCCTCGGCATCTGTCTTGGCATGCAACTGATGTTCGATGCGAGCGATGAGGGTGAGGGCGAGGGGCTGGGCGTGTTCGCGGGACGCGTGACGCGGCTCAACGCCGAGCGGGTGCCGCAGATCGGGTGGAACACCCTCGATGAGCGGCGCGATCCGTTGTTCGACGCCAGCGGCCTGACGACGGCATATTATGCCAACGGCTTCGTGTGTCGGGTGACGGACGCCGATGCGGTGATCGCGTGGTCCACGCACGAGACGGACCGGTTCCCGGCGGCGGTGCGCCGCGGTGGCGTGGTCGGCGCGCAGTTCCATCCCGAGAAGAGTTCTACGCCGGGGCTGCGCTTCGTGCGCGCTTGGCTCAACGAGGTGCAGCGATGATCGCGATCCCAGCGGTGGATCTGCGCGAAGGCGCGTGTGTGCAATTGGTGGGTGGTTCGTACACGGATGAGCGCGTTCGTCTCGACGACCCCGTCGCGGTCGCGCGGCAGTGGGCGCAGGCCGGCTTTCCGCGGCTGCATGTCGTCGATCTCGACGCCGCAACGGGACGTGGCAACAACGACGCGGTGATCCGTGAGTTGCTGCGCGAGTGGACCGGCGTGATCCAGATCGGTGGCGGCGTGCGCACCACCGAGCGCATCGAAGAGTTGCTGCGTGATGGCGCTGACCACGTGGTGGTGGGTACGCGCGCGATCGAGGAGCACGACTGGCTCGAGGAGATCGCGCGGGAGTTCCCCGGCGTGATCATCGTCGCGGCTGATGTGCGCGAGCGACTCGTGGTCACGCGCGGCTGGGAGAAGACCACCGAGCGTGACATCGTGCGGTTGGTCGAAGACTACGCCGAGCTTCCGTTGGGCGGGATCCTCGTGACGGCGGTGCACAAGGAAGGGTTGGTGCAAGGCACCGATCTCCGCCTGTTCGAAGATGTGGCCGATGCCTCGGTGGCGCCGGTGATCGCTTCGGGCGGTGTCAGCAGCCGTCGTGATCTCGAAGACTTGGGCGAGGCCGGCGTCGCCGGTGCCGTCATTGGAATGGCGTTGTACACTGGCGCGCTCGACCCGCGCCTCATCGCTGAGGAGTTCTGCGCATGACCGAAGTTGTCCGCGAGACCAAGGAGACGAACATCCGGGTGCGTATTGCCTCCGGCACCGGCGTCGCCTCCGTCGATACCACCGAGAAGTTCTTAGACCACATGATGGTCGCGCTGGCGCGTTACTCGGGGCTGGACCTCGACATCAAGGCGACGGGCGACTTGCGCCATCACTTGATCGAGGACGTCGCGATCACGTTCGGCGAGGCACTACAGAAGTTCGTGCCCGCGACCGCAGCGCGCTACGGCGACGTGACGGTGCCTATGGATGAAGCCCTCGTGCAAGTCGTGCTCGATGTCGGTGGCCGTCCATACTATCGGGGGCCGCTGCCGTCGTCGCTGTACGAGCACTGGATGCGGTCCTTCGCGGACCACGCCAAGTGCACGCTACACGTGCGCGTCATTCGCGGCACCGATCGCCATCACATCGTCGAAGCGGCATTCAAGGGCCTCGGCTTTGCACTGCGCCAGGCGTTGGTGGAGACCGGCGCCGTGTTCAGCACCAAGGGCTCTGTGAAGTTGGAGGGCAAGTAGATGCTCACGCGCCGCGTGATCGTCTGTCTTGACGTGCGCGATGGCCGCGTCGTGAAGGGCGTGCAGTTCGAGTCGCTGCGTGATGTGGGTGATCCGGTGGAACTCGCCGAGCGGTATGAGGCCGAGGGCGCCGATGAGATCACTTTCTTGGACATCAGTGCGTCAGCGGAGGGACGGTCCACGTTGCTCGATGTGGCGCGTCGCACCGCCGAACGCTTGTTCATTCCTTTGACGATCGGCGGCGGCGTGCGCTCGGCGGAGGACGTCGGCAAGGCGTTGCGAGCGGGAGCCGACAAGGTGTCGCTCAACACCATCGCCGTGCAGCAGCCGGAGGTGATCACCGCGGCCTCGGCGCGGTTCGGCGCGCAGTGTGTGGTGGCGAGCATCGACGCCAAGAAGGTCGGCGACCGGTACGTGGTGTGGACGCACGGTGGCCGCAACGCCACGGAGCTCGACGCGGTGGAGTGGGCCAAGGAGTGCGTGGCGCGGGGCGCGGGGGAGATCTTGCTGACCAGCATTGATCGCGATGGGGCTCGCACGGGTTACGACCTTGAGCTCACGCGCGCTATCGCTGATGCGGTGAACGTGCCAGTGATCGCGTCGGGCGGTGCGGGCAACGCCGAGCATTGCCGTGCGGCGTTGGCGGAGGGTGGTGCGGATGCGGCATTGGTCGCCGGCATCGTGCACGATGGTGTGACTACGGTGCGCGCGATCAAGGATGTGTTGCGCGCGGGTGGCATTGCGGTGCGCGAGGTGGCGGCGTGAGCCAGTCATTGATGCAGGCGGCCGCCGAGGTGGCGCGGCTCACGGGTGATGCGGCGTTGAAGCACTTTCGGACGACGCTCAATGTGGAGACCAAGGGCGACGGCTCGCCGGTGACCATTGCGGATCGCGAGGCGGAGCAGGTCGCGCGCGCGTGGCTGGCGGAGCGCTTTCCGAGTGACGCGATCCTCGGCGAGGAGTTCGGCGGTGCGCCGGCTGGTGCAGGGCGCCGGTGGATCATCGATCCCATCGATGGGACCAAGAGCTTCGTGCATGGCGTACCGCTGTGGGGCACGCTGATCGCGGTGTGCGATGGCACCGATGTGTTGGCGGGGGCAGCGTACTATCCGGCGACGGGCGAGTTGATCTGTGCGGCGCCGGGAGAGGGCTGCTGGTGGAATGACTCGCGCACGCAGGTGTCGTCGGTGCGCGTGTTGCACGATGCGACGGCGCTGACCACCGACGCGCGGTTCTCCGATCAGATCTCGCGTCGCGATGGATGGCGGGAGTTGGCCGAGCAAGTGTTCTTGGCGCGGACGTGGGGCGACGCGTACGGCTACTTGTTAGTGGCGACGGGGCGGGCCGAGGTAATGATCGATCCGGTGATGAACCCGTGGGATGCCGCGCCGTTCTTGCCGATCATCAGTGAGGCGGGAGGAGTGTTCACCGATTGGGGCGGGCAGCGGACCGCGTTCGGTGGGAATGCCATTGCGACGAATGCCGCGTTGGCCGTGGAGATTCGCGCCGTCCTTGGCGCAGGAGCAGCACGATGAGTGAGCGCGGCGATACACCCGGGATGCGTGTGGCGACGGTCGAAGATCTTGACCGTTTGGACTTTGCCAAGAGCGGCGGCACGGTGACGGTGGTGACCCAGGACGTGGACGACGGCCGCGTACTGATGGTGGCGCAGGCCGATCGTGAGGCGTTGGTGCATACGCTGAATACCGGCGAGATGTGGTATCGCTCGCGGTCGCGCGGGCTGTGGCACAAGGGCGCGACGAGCGGCAACACGCAGCAGTTGGTGGCGCTGTGGTCCGATTGCGATGGCGATGCGGTGCTGGCGCAGGTGCGGCCTGCGGGGCCGGCGTGTCACACTGGTGATGTGTCTTGCTTTGGTGCGTACGCGCCCGAGGTGTTCGCGCGTTTGGATGCGACGATCGCGGCGCGGGCGGCGGCTGCCGAACCTGGGATTAGCTACACCGCGAAGTTGCTTGGCGATCGGAACCTGCGGCTCAAGAAGCTCGGCGAGGAGGCGGTGGAGCTGGCGACGGCGTGTGTGGAGGAGGACCGTGACCGCGCTGCAGAAGAGGGAGCCGACCTGATGTACCACACCGCCGTGGCGCTGCGAGGAGTAGCGCGAGGACTCGGCGATGTGCGTCGGGTGCTCACGGGGCGGGAGCGGTAACTACCGCCCGCCCCGCACCACCTCATCACTCAGCTTCGCCGGATCGCCCACGTACGCGAACTGCAAGTTCTGATAGTACGTCCTGAGCACCCGCTGGATGTCACTCGGCGTCACCGCGCGTAGCCCACGACCGAAGTCCCCGCCGGCGCGCCAGTCGCCTTCGTACAACTGCGCCCGCGCCAAGAAGTCGGCCTGTGCCGCGTTGGTCTCGTTGTTCATGAAGTACTCCGTGATGAACTGCAAGATCAGCGGCGCCAGTGCCCGCGGGTCGATCACGATGCGCTGCAGATCAAGGATCACGCTGCGCATCGCGACCAGCGCCGCTTCGGGCTCGGTGGTACTCACGTAGAGGCCCACCGCTCCGACCGCGCGCTCCTTGAACGGCGCTGACACGGCATATGTCAGCGCTTGGCGCGAGCGGACTTCGCCGAACAGCTCGCCCGACAGGATCGCGGTCGCCACACGCAGCGCGTCGTAGTCGGGATCGCCGGCGCGCGGGCCGGGTGCATAGCCCACGAGATAGTTCGTCGCGATGGGGCGCGCATCGCGCGCCACGCTCGTTGGTCGGCGCGGTAGGGTGTCGGGTAACGTCCACGTGTAGCTGCCCGCCGGCAATGTCGCCAACGTACCGAGCACGAGCGAGTCGACCGTCGGCCGCGCGACATCGCCCACGACCACCAGCAGCATGCGCGACTTCACGAACTGCTCCTTGTGGTACGCCCGCACGGCGGCGGCGGTCATCGCGCTCAGCGACTGCTCGTTGCCCACGGGATCGACGCCGTACGGATGCCCCGCGAACGCGATCGAATCAGCCAGATGCTCGGCCCACGCCTCCGGTGAGTCGCGGCGCTGCCGCACTGCCGATACCAACTGATCGCGCACCTGCGCGACCTCTGCATCGGCCAACGTCGGCGACACGATACGCGCGGCGAACGCGCGCCAGGTGTCCACGAATCCCGCGCGCGTGGAGCGCATGGACACCATCGTCCAATCGAGGTTCGACGAGGCGGTGATCACCGATCCACTTTTCGCCAGCATCGCGCGGAGCTGGTCGCGCGAGTACGTCGCGGTGCCGCGCTCGGAGGCCGCGATGACGAGCGGCTCGATGCCCGCCGTGGCGGCGGTGACCTGACGACTGCCACCGAGCAAGTACAAGTTGGCTACGACGATCTCATTGGCCGCGCCACGACGGTGGATCACACGGAGTCCACCGACTTCCCAGTCGTTGGTGGTCGAGTCAACGGTGCGCGTATTCGCGGCTTCTTGTCGCGCGCGGTCACGGATGCTCGTGCCGCCCACGCCTTGGGCGGCGACACCGGACGCTGCACTTAGCAGCGCGAGCACTAGGAAACGCGCGTTCATCGCCACGCTCCGAGCCGCTGCAGTTCAGCGGGTGTCAGGTTCAACGCCTGCCGTTCGCCCATCGACAACATCACACCCGTCACGTGCGGCTTGCCCAGAATGTAGGTCCGCGCATACCGCACTAGCTCAGCCGGTGTTTGCCGCGCCATCTCGTCTTGGTATTTGAGGTAGTACTCCAGCCCCGCCACCGACCACCAGAACCCGATGGTGTGCGCGAAGCCGCTCGTCCGCTCACGCCCGAACGCGGAATCCGTCGCGCGACTCACCGTCACCTCGGCCAGCTTGGCGCTGGTGAAGTAGCCCGGCGTCGCGACCCGCTGCAACTCGCGCATCAAGGCCGGCAGCGCCTCACGTAGCTTCTCGCGCGTGGTCTGACCGCTCACCGTGATCGGGCCCACTTGATCGAGCGTGTAGTAGTTCACGATCACACCCTGCCACAGCCCACTGTCCACCAGCTTCTTCTGGAACTCCGAGCCTTCGAGGTTCAGGTAGTCGGAGAACACATCGGCCGTGAACGTCGCCGCGGCATCCTTGCCCACGCTGGGCCCGTGCCACTGGATCATCACCGTGATCGACGCGACATCGCGTTCTTCGATCACCGCGGTGTCGCGCACCAACGGTGGCACCGGCGGGATCGGATGTGCCACGAACGGATCTGCCCCCCGCGGCCACGCCCCGAACAGCGCCTCGGCCCGCGCGAACGCGGCCTCGGGCGCCACATCACCGGCGATGATCAGCGCGGTGTTGTTGGGCACGTAGTAGCGCTGCTGGATCTCCCGCATCTGCTCCGGCGTCACGTTGGCTAGCACCTCGCGACTCCCGATGGTGTTCTTCTGCGGGAACGCCTTGGTCCACAGCGCCAAGCTCATCGCCTGGTTGAAGTGGAAGAAGGGCTCCGACTCATTGCGATCGTACTCGCCCAGCACCACCACCTTCTCGGCCGCCAGCTCCTGCGGCAGGAACAGCGGCTTCTGCAGCGCGGAGCTGAGGAGGCGCAGGCCGCCATCGAGCGAGTCGGACGGCACGGTCAGGTAGTAATTGACCTTCTCCTCGTGCGTCTCAGCGTTGAACAGCGCGCCGAGCCCGGAGGCGCGGTTCATGACGCCATCGGGGCGCGGGTAATCGCCGTTGGCCTTGAAGAACATGTGCTCGTAGAGGTGCGCAAGCCCCTCGGTCTTGGGCGTCTGCGTGAAGGCGCCGTTCTTGACCACCGCCTCGATGGTCACGATCGGCACGCCGCGGTTCTCGATGACGATCACCTCGAGCCCGTTGGGCAGGACGCGGCGCTGGATGAACAGCTCCAGCTCGGTGCGCTGGGCGCCGGCGCTGGAGAAGACGACTGCCGAGAGGAACGCCGCGGTCAGCAGGGAGCTCAGGAAGGCACCCCCGCTGGCGGCAATGCGTGGCACGCTCTTTCTTTCGAGCACTGATGAACTCCGTGATCACACCTGCCGTCCGCGACGCGCTCCGTGCGCAACTCGCTCCCGACCGGCTCGCTGAAGGCGAACTCCTGGCCCCGTACACCACGTTCCGTATCGGTGGTCCAGCTGATGCCCTATATGTTGCCACCTCGGCCGACGATCTCGCTACCGCCGTGGGGGTGGCCCGTGCGCTGAATCTACCGTGGATCGTGCTCGGGCTCGGCGCCAACATCCTCGTGGGCGACGGCGGGTTCCGTGGCCTGGTGATCCGGAACCGGGCGGCGCACTGGGGGGTGTCGGACAGCGGGGTGGTGTGGGCCGAGTCGGGCGTGGTGCTTCGGGACCTGATCCCGGCGGTGGTGGATCAGGGGTGGAGCGGGCTGGAGCACTATGTGGGCATCCCCAGCACCATCGGCGGCGCCATCTGGCAGAACCTGCATTTCCTGTCGCCGGCGCCCGAGCGTGAGCGCACCTGCTTCATCGCCGAGGTGTTTCAGGAAGCGGAGCTGTTGTTCGAGGATGGGACGCGCGGCGTGGTGGACCGAGCGGCGATGGGGTTCGGGTACGACGACTCGTTGCTGCACCA
>JBEIVF010000090.1:0-7770 GCA_040374005.1 Gemmatimonadaceae bacterium
CCGCTCGGACGCCCCCTTCGTGCTTCTCGTGCTTCTCGTGCCTCTCGTGCCTCTCGTGCTACTCGTACCGAAGCGCCACGATCGGATCCAGCCCCGCCGCCCGCCGCGCCGGCCACACCCCGAACAGCACACCCACCAACGCCGAGAACCCGAACGCGAGCCCAACCGACTCCGGGGCCACCGACGTGGACCAGCCCAGGAACTTCGACATCAGCATCGCACCGCCCGCTCCTAGCGCCACTCCAACGGCACCACCAAGCAAGCATAGCGTCACGGCCTCGATCAAGAACTGGAGTAGGATGTTCACCTTCGTTGCCCCGAGCGCCTTCCGCACACCGATCTCGCGCGTCCGCTCGGTCACCGACACCAACATGATGTTCATGATGCCAATGCCGCCCACCAACAGCGAGACCCCGGCGATGCCCGCCAGCAGGAACGTGAAGACCTGCGTGGTCTCACCCAGCGTATTCAAGAAGTCGGCCTGCGACCGCACACTGAAGTCGTCCGGACGCCCTGGGCGCAGCTTGTGCGCACGCCGCATGGCCACGTTGATCTCGGCCATCGCCAGCGGGATCGACGGCTCGTCCTTCACCAGCACCGAGATCGAGCGCAACCGATCCGTGCCCATCAACCGGAACCGACCGGTGTTGAGCGGGACCAGCACGATGTCGTCTGGGTTCCCCCAGGCCGAAGCCTGTCCCTTCGACTTGAGCACGCCCACGACCTCGAACGCGATGCCGCGGATCTTCACCATCTGCCCGATCAGGACGCGCGGATCAGAGTAGCCGAGGTTGGCGACCACCTGCGACCCCAGCACGGCGACGCGGCGGCGGGCGTTGTTATCGCCATCGGTGAACATGCGGCCGTGCTCCACCTCGAACTTGCGGACTTCGAGATAGTTGGCCGACGTCGCGATGATCGACGTGTTGGTGTTGTGGCTGAGGTACTGGACCTGCAGCCGGCGCTCCATCTCGGGCTGCAACGCGGTGAGCAGCGTCGTGCGCGACTGGAGGAACTCGATGTCGTCCATCGTCATGCGGGCCTGCCCCTCAAGGCGCACGCCACCCATGCCCTGGGGCTGGCCCGGGGAGATCGTCAGCAACGTCGTACCGAGGGCCGAGATGCGGTCATTGACCGCTTTCTGGGCCCCCTTACCGAGGGCGATCATCGCGATGACGGCACTCACGCCGATCACGATGCCGAGCATCGTGAGGAAGGACCGCATCTTGTTGGCCCGAAGCGCCCCGAAGGCGACCGCGACCGTTTCTCCGATCATCATGATAGGAGTCCCCGCGGCCTAGTACTGGCCGCCGCGACCACCACCACCACCACCCGGTGGGCCACCGCGACCGCCGCCCGTACCGCCACCAGCACCCGGGATCGGACCCTGCATGTTCTGACGGATGCGATCGTTCTGCGCGTTGCGCTGGACCTGCATCGTCGCGGCGCTGAGCAGCGCGACCGTCTCGCCTTCCTTAAGGCCCGACGCCACCTCGGTGTAGTCATAGTTCTGCAAGCCGAGCATCACGACGCGCGGCTCGAACAGCATCTTGGGGTTCTTCGCATCCGTCGTATCAGTCCCTGTGAGGACGAACACGATGCCTTGCCGCAGACGCGCCCGACCCGTCACGCCGAGCCCACCGTTCCGGCCCGGCTGCTGACCACCGGCCTGTGGTGCCCCAGGAGCACCCGCGCCCTGACGACCACCGGCTTGCGGCGCCCCAGGAGCACCTGCGCCCGGACGACCGCTCGCACCACCGCCCTGGCGTCCACCGCGCGCGGCACCCGCTTCCTGCGTCGCCTGCTCGGCCAACACGCCCTGCGACGTCTGCTCCGTGGGACGATTCGACGCGGCCGACACGGCCGCCTGCACGTCCTCCGGCGTCAAGTTGAACATCAGCGCGAGTGGCTCCGCTTCGCGCGCCGTCCGCACTGCGTCGAGTGGCACCGTGATCACGTTCTCACGCGTATCCACGAGGATCGACACCTCGCCGTTCATGCCCGGCTTGAGCGCGCCGTCCGAATTCTCCAGCGACACCAAGATCGGGAACATCGTCACGTTCTGCTCGACCACGGCCTGCGGTTCGATCTTCTCGACCACGCCGCGGAACTGCCGGTTGGGGAACGCGTCTACCGACACCGTCGCCGGCAACCCCGGGACGACCTGCCCGATATCCGTCTCGGTGATCAGTACGCGCGCGCGCACCTGCGAGAGGTCGGCCATCTTCACGAGCACCGTCCCGCCGCCCGCCGAGTTCGTGGCCGAGAGGATGACGGTGCCAAGGGACACGAGCTTCTCGATCACCACACCCGCTGACGGCGCCCGCACGGTCGCATCCTCGAGACGCTGCTGGGCGAGGTCCAAGTTGGTCTCGGCGCGAATGACCTGCGTCTGCGCGTTGGCCCACTCGAGCGAGGCGCTCTCGAGCTCCTGCGAGGTGATGACCTTGGCCTTGAACAGATCATTGGACCGCTTGCGCGACGCCTCCGCGACATCGAAGCGCGCCTTGGCGGCGTCGAGGTCGGCCTTGGCTTGGTCGAACTGGTTCTGCACATCGCGCGTATCGAGCTGCACGATGAGGTTCCCCGGCTTCACGATGGTGCCGGTCTCGACCGGCATCTGGATGATCTGGCCCGAGGCGCGCGACTTGATCTCGACGATGTTGATCGGCTCGATCTTGCCGGTGGCTTCAGCGGCAACGACGATGTTGCGGCGCTCGACCACGGCGGTCTGGACTGGGGCGATCTCCGGTGGCTTGGTGCCACAGGCAGTAAGGCCGGCAAGAAGAACGAGGGCGAAGGTGCCACTCAGGGGACGCGTCACGGAGATCTCCACGGGGACTGACAAGTAGGGAACGAAGGCTTATTGCAGCTCGCGGCCGATCAAGGCCTCGATCTGCGCACGAGCGGTGCGGGCATCCAAGCGAGCCTGGATGAGCGCGGCGCGGGAGCTGTTGAGGGTGTTCTGCGAGGTGAGCAGCTGCAGCAGCGTCGACGCGCCGAGCTGGTAGCGCTCCTGTTGCACGCGCAGGTCTTCTTCGGCCGCGGCGACGGACGCGCGCTGGATCATGATGCGCGTCTCAGCGGTGCGGAGATTGCCGAGCTGCGTGATGAGGTTCTGCCGCGCGAGGAACTGGGCATCACGGAGCTGCGCCGTGGCGTTGTCCTCAGCGATCTTCGCGGTGATCACCTGCTGCTCACGCGTGTAGTTGTTGAACAGCGGGTAGTTGACGCTGAAGCCGAGCGAGTGGTTGGCACTCATCGGGCCCGCGCCCCAGTCGAACTCGGGCGACGAGTTGTTGCGGCGGTACGAGCCTGACATCGAGACGGTGGGCACATACACCGACTTGCGCACCTTCGACGTGGCGCGCGCGGCGGCCAACGCGGCTTCGGACTGCCGCACCGCGGGGCCATTGAGCACCATCCGTACCAGCTCGGCGCTGTCGACGCGTACGGGCGCGGGGTCCACCGTATCGCTGGCGAAGGCCGTGACAACGAACGGCGTCGCGACCAAGCGGGTCAGCGCGACGTTGGCGTTGTTGAGTTGGTTCTGCGCATTGAGCACGGCGAGCTGCGCGTTGCCCACCTGGATCACCGACTGCAACGAGTCGGAGATCGTGGCGGCACCGGCGGCGACGCGCGCATTGGCGACGGCGAACTGCTGTTGCGCCTGGGCGAGCTGCGTGCGCGCGGCCGCTTCGGCCTCACGGGCCGAGAGGATCGCGTAGTACTGCTGCTTGACCTGCAGGGCGATGGAGTAGTCCTGCTGGATCTCGCCCGCTTCGGCGGCGTCGATGTTGGCGCGCGCGCTGCGGAGCTCATTGATGCGACCGAGGTCGAAGATCTCGAGGCCCGCAGTGAGGCCCTGCGAGAACGACCACGGATCGCCGCGGAAGGGCACGAACTGGCCTTGGAAGAACGACTCACCGCCCGAGCGCGACGTGCTCCATGAGCTGTTCAGGCTCGGCAGGAACTGCATGTACAGCTGGCGGAGCGCGGTGCTCGTCGAGCGCAGCTGCCCGCGCGCCTGGACGGCGGACGGCGCATTGCGACGCGCGAGCGCGACGGCCTCGTCGACCGAGATCTGCCGCGGCCCGTCTTGTGCAACGGCGACCACAGGCGCGAGCAGCGCCAGCACTAGGAAACGCATGTTCATCACGGGAGACCTCGGGTGTTATCGGCGGCCGCTAGCGGAGCGATCGCGCGCCTGCATTTCGTCGTAGATGGCCTGCTGCTCGGGGGTCAGCATGGCGCGCAGGTGACCGCGAGCGGCCACCCACAGTGAATCCCGCTGGAGGCGGATCGGTGCCCACAGCGTGCTGTCCGCACGCCGGGCGCCGTCGAAGATCGAGTCGAGCGTCACGCGCTGGTCCTGGGACAGGCCCAGCTCCGAGGCCAGACGATCGCGACTCGCGCTCACGTTCCGGGCTCGGTCGTTCAGCCACTCGGCCACCACGAGCCGATCCGCCGCGATCCCGAGGGCGCCACCGATCACAATGGCGCCGACATAGAACGCGATGGCGAGAGCCTTCGAGCGTTGCATCACCTCGTCCCTTAGGTGCTCAGCGACCCTGAAGGGTTGCTGCCGGCGCGTAGCGACTCGGCCGCACGTCGATCCCCGGGATCGGGGCCGCGACTTCGAGCGGCGTCTCCGTCACCGCGCGGTATGCCATCCGCGCTTCGATCTGCCGGGTCTGGAGGGCCATGGCCCCCAAGGCGAGCAACGCCAAGCCAGCGGCGAGCATACCGGCCCGCGCCGTGGACGGCGTGATGAACCACCACGAGGGCACCGACTCGATGTGCGCCATGATGCGCCGCTCGAAGCCGTTCCAATAGCCGACCGAGTCGTCGGGCGGCAACAGGAGGGGCGTGAGCGCCGCCGTCAGTTCGGCGTCCGCGGCCGGATCCGGGAATTTCAGTTCGTTGTCCATGATCGTGTCCTAGTTCTTGTACAAACGGAGCGCGTCGCGAAGACGGGCTCGTGCATAGTGTAGATCCGAGCGCGCCGTGCCTTCGGGGATGCCGAGCATCTGTCCGATCTCCGCGTGCTTGTAGCCTTCGATGTCGTGCAAGACGATGACCGCCCGTTGCCGGGCCGGGAGCAGCGCCAACGATTCGTGCAACTTCCGCCGGAGGTCGTCAGCCTCGGCAGGGTCCCGGAACGGTGAGGACACCGTCTCGGGGAGTTCATCCGCGTCGCGCACCTTGCGCCGCCGCGTGAGATCGAGTGCCGCGTTCGCCACGATGCGATGCAACCACGCGCCGAACGCCTGATCCGGACGGAACCGCTCCAGCGCGCGATACGCGTGCAAGAACGCATCCTGCACCGCGTCCTCCGCATCCTCGTGATTCAGGACGATGGCGCGCGCGACCGCATACGCGCGCCGCTGATGCCGATGCACGAGCCAGCCGAACGCCTCTTGGTCACCCGCTTGGGCAGCCAAGATCCACTCCCGTTCCGTCGCGATGTCGTCAGTCACGAAGGTCCGGGGTGCTGCTGGGAGTACGCGCAGAGGCAGTGCCACTAGCGATCACCGTCACGAGTCATGCCTCAGTAACGCGCCCATGGCGCTGACCGTTGATATCCTCAGATCGGGGGGGACCCCGCCAACCCGAGCGACGGGGCGACGGCCTGCATGGCCTCCAGGACTACCCCGATATGCTCGTCGAGGTCCACGCCCAACGCGGCGGCGCCCTCGGTGATGTCACTTCGATCGACACCGCGGGCGAACGCCTTGTCCTTCATCTTGCGTTTGACGCTACCGACATCGACGTCGTTAAGTGACTTGCTGGGACGCACGAGTGCCGTAGCCGTAATGAGCCCGCACAGCTCATCCACGGCGAAGAGGGTCTTGGCCATCGGCGTCTCGCGCGGCACCCCGGTGTACTTGGCGTGGCCCAGGATGGCCGTGCAGATCTCCTCGTCATACCCCAGCGCGCGCAAATGGCGCACACCCTCCGCCGGGTGCTCCTGATCGGCCGCCTGCGCGTCGTTGGGGAAGCGCTCGTAGTCGAAGTCGTGGAGGAGACCGGCGGTCTCCCAGCGCTCGACGTCGGCGGGGGAGAGCGCGAAGCGCTCGGCGTAGGCCCGCATCGCGGCGGCGACGGCGCGCATGTGGACCCTTAGAGAGGGGGATGCGGTCCACTCTTCGAGGAGCACGAGAGGCACGGGTGGCACGAGAGGCACGGGTCTTTACGGGAGGGGAGGGTGGCGGCGGGGGGGCTAACTCAAGACTGCTTCAACGGCCTTCAGCAACGCCTTCGTGGTGAAGGGCTTGGGCAGGAGCGGGTCGTGGAGGGGGTGGCCCTCGTTCGCTTGGGCGGCGTCGGCGTTGCCGCTCATGAAGAGGGCGCGCACCTGCGGCACGCGGATGCGGATGTCGGCGACGATCTCGGGGCCGCCGCGGCGGGGGATGACGACATCGGAGACGATGAGTTCCAGGGCGCTGCCCAGTTGCTTGGCCACTTGGATCGCCTCCTCGGGGCCGCCGGCGGTGTGCACTTCGTAGCCCGCGCTCCGCAACGATTCGGCGACCAACCGCAGCACGGCCGGTTCGTCCTCGATCACCAGGATGGTCCGTGACTGCGTGGCCAGCGCGCTCTCCAGCTCATCCTCGAACTCGGCCGGCGGCTCGGCATCGCCCGTCGCGCGTGGGATGAACACATCGAAGTGCGTGCCCGTGCCGGGCTCGCTCCACACGGCGATCCCGCCGCCGCTCTGCGACACGATGCCGTACACGGTCGCCAAGCCGAGGCCGGTGCCTTTGCCTTGCTCCTTGGTGGTGAAGAACGGCTCGAAGATCCGGTCGCGCACGGCGGGCTCCATGCCGTCGCCGGTGTCGGCCACGCGGAGCCGCACGAACTCGCCGGCCACGAGGCGCGGGATCGCATCGGGCTCGGGCGCGCGCACCCGCTCATTGGTGAGCGTCACAGTGAGGCGCCCCCCGTTTGGCATGGCGTCGCGCGCATTGACGACGAGGTTCACCAAGATCTGCTCCAGCTGCGCGGGGTCGATGACCACAGGCCAGCAGTCCGGCGCGATGTCGAAGGCGAGCAGGATGTCAGCGCCGAGGAGCCGACGCAGCAGCGCGGCGAGCGCCTGCACCAATCGCGACGGGTCCACCACATGGGGGTCCGACTCTTGACGCCGAGCGAACGCGAGGAGCTGGCGCGTCAACGCGGCGCTGCGCTCGGCCGCCTGCACGATCTCGCGCGCATCGCTCTCGGCGCCGCTGCCGTCGGGGAGTTCGGCGCGCAGCGCTTCGGCGTTGCCGAGCACGATGGTGAGCAGGTTGTTGAAGTCGTGTGCCACACCGCCGGCGAGTCGGCCGATGGCCTCGAGCTTCTGCGCGGTGAGCAGCTGCTCCTCGAGCCGTCGGCGCGCCGACACGTCGCGCAGGATGACCGTGCACACCACGCGGTCGCCGCGCATCGCGCGCGAGATGGACGCTTCGACGGCGAACTCCTCGCCGTTGGATCGGATGGCGCGGAGCTCGCGGTCGGTGCCCATCCGCCGGGCAGTCTCGCCGCTGGTCGCGAAGCGCTCCACGTGGTGCCGATGCCCGGTGCGGAACCGCGCCGGAAGGAGCATGTCGAGCGACTGCCCGTGCGCGGCGGCGGCAGGGAGGCCGAACATGCGCTCCGCGGCTTCGTTGAAGATCGTGATGCGATACTCATCGTCCACGGTGATGATCGCATCCATGGCCGACGCGATCATCTGGCCGAGCCAGGCTTCTTGATCCTTGAGCGCTGCCGCGAGGGCGGCCGCCG
>JBEIVF010000050.1:0-10525 GCA_040374005.1 Gemmatimonadaceae bacterium
AGAGGGGCCCACCCTTGGACCACTCTCGTGCTTATCGTGCATCTCGTGCTTCTCGTGCTACTGGACCGCGTTCATCATATCGAAGATCGGCAGGTACATGGCCACGATCATGCCGCCAACGACGGCGCCGAGGAAGACGATCATCATCGGCTCGAGGAGGGCGAGCAAGCCGCTGACGGCGGCGTCGACCTCTTCGTCGTAGAAATCGGCGATCTTGGACAACATCTCGTCGAGCCCCCCGGTCTGCTCGCCCACAGCGATCATCGAGATGACCATGGGCGGGAAGACGTTGGACTTCTGCAGCGGGGCGGAGATCGTGTCACCGCCGGCGATCGAGGCGCGGCTGGCCATGATCGCATCGGAGATGACGCGGTTGCCGGCCGTGCGCGCCGTGATCTCGAGCCCATCGAGGATCGAGACACCGGAGGAGATCAGCGTGCCTAGCGTGCGGGTGAAACGCGACACGGCGGACTTGCGGAGGACGTCGCCTAGGACCGGCATCTTCAGGAGGATGCGGTCGATCACCAGCTGGCCGTCCTTGGTCGCGTAGTATCGGATGACGGCGAAGTACGCCGCGACACCAACAGCAATGCAGGCCCACCAGTAGTTCTGGAGGAAGTCCGACATCGCGATGACGATGCGCGTGGGCAGGGGCAGCGCGAGGCCGACGGACGCGAACATCTCTTGGAACGTCGGGATGACGACGATGAGCAACACGACGATGGCACTGGCGGCCACCCCCATGATGACGGCCGGGTAGATCATGGCGCCCTTCACCTTGCGGACCAGAGCGTCGTTCTTCTCCATGAACGTCGCGAGACGCAGCAAGATGGTGTCGAGGATACCACCGGCCTCGCCGGCCGCGACCATGTTGACGTACAGGCCGGAGAAGGCCTTCGGATGCTTCTTGAGAGCGTCCGCGACGGTCTTGCCCGACTCGACGTCGAACACCACCGCCTTGGTGACATCCTGCAACGCGGGGTTCTCGGACTGCTTGGCGAGGATATCAAGGGCCTGCACGAGCGGCAGACCCGCGTTGATCATCGTCGAGAACTGCCGCGTGAAGATCACGATGTCGCGCATCGTGATCGAGCCGCCCGACTTCTTGGGCGCCTTGCCGGCTTCCTCGATCTTGATGACGTTCATGCGCTGCCGCCGCAGGATCGCGACGACGTCGTCCTTGCTCTGCGCATCGATCGTCGCGGTCTTCAACGCACCGCGTGCATCGCGGGCCGTGTAGGTGAACTGGGCCATGCTCTCGAGGCTCCGGAACGGGTCCGAACTAGCGCGTACCGGGGGCCACGGGACGCCCCTGCGCGTCCTTCGCTCCCCCCATCACTTACTCATCGGTCAACGGGGCCTTGCCGATCATGCGCAGGAACTCGTTGGGGTCAGACATCACGCGCAGGCACTCTTCCAAGGCCACCTCGCGCGACAGGTACAGCTGATACAACGCACCAGTGAGCGTCTGCGAGCCGAACTTCCTACCGGCCTGCATCATCGAGTAGATCTGATGGACCTTGTCATCGCGGATCAGCGCGCGGATGGACGGCGTGACCACGAGGATCTCGGCGGCCATGGCGCGTCCCTTGCCACTGCGCTTGGGAAGCAACGTCTGCGTGACGACGCCCTCGAGCACGAACGCCAACTGCCCGCGCACCTGGGACTGCTGATGGGCCGGGAACACGTCGATCATCCGATTGATCGCTTCGGCCGCCGATTTGGTATGCAACGTCGCGAGCACCAAGTGCCCGGTCTCGGCGATGGTCAACGCGGCTTGGATGGTCTCCAGGTCGCGCATCTCACCGATGAGGATCACGTCGGGATCCTCGCGTAACGCGTACTTGAGGGCCGAGCTGAACGACTTGGTGTCGCTGCCGACCTCGCGCTGGTTGATGATGCAGCTCTGGTGCCGATGGATGAACTCGATCGGATCCTCGACGGTGATGATGTGTCCCTTCCGCTCCTTGTTGATCTTGTCGATCATCGCCGCGAGCGTGGTGGACTTGCCCGAGCCCGTGGGACCCGTGACCAGCACGAGGCCGCGCGGCTTCTCGGCCATCGTGGCGATGGCCGGGGGCAACTTGAGCTGATCGAACGTGAGGATCGCGAGCGGGATCCGCCGGACGACCATCGACACGCAGCCACGTTGTTTGAAGCAGTTCCCGCGGAAGCGCGAGAGGTTCGCGATGCCGAACGAGAAGTCGAGCTCGTCCTCCATCTCGAACCGCTTCTGCTGGTTCTCCGTGAGCACCGAGTAGGCGAGCTGCCGCGTGTCCTCGGGCGTCAGGACGTGCGCGGACTTCGAGTTGGTGATGGCACCGTCGATGCGGAGCTTGGGGCGTTCCCCAGCGGTGATATGCAGATCCGACGCCTCGCGCTCGACCATCTCGTCGAGCAGGGCGCGAAGGTTGACCTGATTGACGACGGGAGTAGCAGGAGTGGCCATGGGGGTCCCAGAAGACGATCCGCACCGGCGCACCGGCCGGGCGAACGATCAGGCGCTGGTCTCGCGCAACACTTGTTCGGTGGTGGTGATGCCCTTGAGGATCTTGAGCCAACCGTCCATACGGAGCGACAGCATGCCTGCTGCGATCGCGGCGTCACGGATCTCGGCGGCGCCCACACGCTGCATGATGAGCTTCCGGAGCGCAGGCGTCATGAACATGACTTCGTAGATCCCTTGGCGGCCCTTGAGCCCGGTCCCGCCGCAGGCATCGCACCCCTTGCCCTTGAAGTAGGGCAACTTGCCGATCGTGGTGTCGAGCGACAGGTGTTCGAGGAACGGGAGGGCTTCCTGGGATGCGGTGTTCTTGGCGCCGGCCAACGCCTCTTCGGTGAAGCGCAGACTGCCCAGCGACATCTCGCGCGTGACCTTGAGGCCGGTGAACTCCTCATCGCTCGGCTCGTACTTGACCTTGCACGTCGTGCAGATGCGGCGCAGGAGTCGCTGGGCGAGCACGAGGTTGAGCGCGGACGCCACATTGAACGGCTCGAGCCCCATGTCCATGAGACGGGTGACCGTTTCCGGCGCCGAGTTGGTGTGCAACGTGGAGAGCACCAAGTGACCCGTGAGCGCGGCCTTCACCGCGATGGAGCCGGTTTCCAAGTCGCGGATCTCACCGAGCATGATGATATTGGGGTCCTGCCGCAGGAACGCCTTCAGGGCCGCGGCGAACGTCATGCCGATCTCGGTCCGGACCAAGACCTGATTGATCCCGTAGAGATTGTACTCCACGGGGTCCTCGGCGGTCATGATGTTGGTGTCGATCGTGTTGATCTGCGAGAGCGCGGAATACAGCGTCGTCGTCTTGCCCGAGCCCGTCGGGCCGGTGACCAGCACCATGCCGTATGGGTTGTTGATCGCCTCCATCAACTCGCGCTCGGCGCGCGGCTCGATGCCGAACGACGCGAGGTCGAGCGTCAGGTTGTCCTTGTTGAGGATCCGGAGCACGACCTTCTCGCCGAACAGCGTGGGCAGCGTCGACACGCGATAGTCGATGACCTGCTTGCCCATCTTGAGCTTGATGCGACCGTCCTGCGGCACGCGGCGCTCGGCGATGTTGAGCTGCGACATGATCTTGAACCGCGACACGAGCGCGGCCTGCATCTTCTTGGGCGGCCGCATGACCTCGCAGAGCGCGCCATCGACGCGATAGCGCACGCGCAGATCGTGCTCGAAGCACTCGAAGTGGATGTCAGAGGCGCCGCGCTTCACCGCGTCCATGAGGATCGCATTGATCATCTTCACCACCGGCGCTGCATCGACGGCGGCCGTGAGGGCCGCAGCCGAGACCTCTTCTTCGCGCTCTTCGACGAACTCCACGTCCTCATCGCCCATCATGTCCTGGATGTCGTCCAGGAGCGAGGCCATTTGCGTGTCGCCGACGTCGTAGTGCTTGTCGACGAGCGCGCGCATCGTGAACTCGCCGGCGATGACCGGCACGATGTCGAAGCGCGTGATGAACTTCAGATCGTCGATGACGGCGAAGTTCGTCGGGTCGGCCATGGCCACGGTCAGCGTGCGTCCATCGCGTTTGAGCGGCAGGACCAGCTGCTTGACCGCGATGTCCGTGGGGATGAGCTTGACGATCTTGGGATCGACCTCGAACCGCGAGAGGTCGACGGCCGGCATCTTGTACTGCTTGGCCAACATCTTGGTGAGCTCAAGCTCGTGGACGAAGCCGAGCTTCACCAAGTTGTAACCCACTCGCGTCCCGTTCTGCCGCTGCTCCTGCAGAGCTTTGTCCAGCTGCTCTTTCGAGATCATCCCCTCGCGGACGAGGAGCTCACCGATGCGCTCGGTGCTGTTGGACGCGGGAGACGCCATACCGACGCGGACTCGAGTAAAGGAAGATCGGGGCCTCCGCGGTTTGTGCGGATTCCCAGTAGGGTGATTCTTGTCTGTGGGGAGGGGGGTGTCAAGGTGAGCGCGTGCTCGGGCGGCCGGAGAAGGTCACCAGCGAGTCGATCCGCGCCAGCATCGCCGGGCCCACGCCCCGCACGCGACGTCCCAGTTCGGCCAGCGATCCGAAGGGGCCCTCGATCCGCCGTGTCGTCAGGATCCGCTGGGCCAGCGCTGGGCCGATCCCTGGGAGCGCGTCCAGCTGGGTGGAGTCGGCCCGGTCCACATCGATGGGGAATCGCACTGGTGGACGCACCACCTTCGGACGCCGGGCCGGTGGGCTCGGGGGCCGCAGCTTGCGGAGCCTCACCGCAGAGTCCACCACGCGTTGCTGCTGCTGCAGGGCCTCCGCAGCGGCCGGCGGCGGTGCGGCACCGTCGGTGAGGGCGCGCGCAACGCGGACCCCGGCGCCGACGCACAGGACGCCGGCCAGGAAGGTCAGAGCGGTTCGTTCGGCAGGGGTCGGCATGGCCACAACTTGGCGCCACGCCGTCCGACGACCGTTACCGGAATGGGGCGCGCATCAGCGTTCGGTGGCGCCGCCCGCCTCCCGGATGACCAGCAGGGCGACCTTCCCCACGATCTCGAGCGACTGGGCGCTGACCTTGTCGATGGTGTCGTACGGCGTATGGTGCCACGGGAAATCGAGATCGATGACATCGATGATCCGGAACCCCTTGGCGATGAGCGGCACGTGGTCGTCCTGGATCTGGTAGCGCACGGACGGCACGAAGACGTCGGTGCCGCCCAACCGGATGCCCGCGTCCCACACGAGGTGGTTGACCTCAGGCGCCGCCGCGTGCGAGAACGCCTCCTGGTGTAGCCGGAGGTTCCGGTGACCGATCATGTCCCACAGTACCCCGAACCTCGGGCGGTAGGTCGAGTCGGGAAGGATGTGCTCGGCGTAGTACGTGGCTCCCACGAGCACGTCGGTCATCGTGTCGAAGTCGCCGTAGTCCTCGCCGTCCGTGAACAGGAAGTCCACCCCGACATCGGGCGGCACGGCCTTGAGCGCCTCCGCGAGCACGAGCAGCATCGCCGTGCCCGAGGCACCGTCGTTGGCGCCGGGGACCGGCGTGGCGCGCTCGGCGGAGTCGGCCCCCTTCTCCGAGATCGGCCGCGTGTCCCAGTGCGTGACGTAGAGGATGCGCGTGGTCGCGCGGCGGTTGAACTGCGCGAAGATATTGCGCATCGGCAGGATCTTCCCATCGGCCGCGCGGTGCTCGAATCGCTGTTCGATGACCGTATCGGCGAGCGGCGTCATGGTGGCGACGATCCAGTCGCCCGCCGCGACATGGCCAGGGGTCCCAGGGACGCGCGGGCCGAAGTCGAGTTGGGTCTGCACCAACGCGAGTGCTTTGGCGCCATCGAACTCCACGAGGGGGATGTCCGGCGGCGCATCAGCACAGGCGGCCAAGGCTAGGCCGAGCCAGATCGAGGTCAGGCGAGGAGCGCGCATCAGCGATTGTTGTTGGCGAAGAACTCCAACGTGAAGACGGTCGTCACCACGAGTTGGGAGAACTTCCGATTGAAATTGTTGTCATACGACACGATGTTCGACAGCTGGAGCTGGAACCGAAGATTGCTCGCCACCTGCGTCTCGGCGCTGCCGGACAACGCGCTCCGCCCGTTGTCCGCGAGGCGGCTGCGCACGTCATCCCCGCGCACCGAGACGAAGGTCGTCGCGGCTTCGCGCGACCAATTGAGCCGCGCGTTGAGGTCGCCCGGGAGTCCCCAGGTGCTGGGCAAGCGGAACTGGCGTTGCACATCGGCGGAGTAGCCCTCGGTGAGACTCTCGGTGACGGACCCCGGGAGCGTGTCGATCCGGCGTTGCCGCGTATACCCCGCGCCGGTGCGCACGTTGCCGAGGAAGGCCCAGGTGATGGAGGCATTCGTCGGATAATCCCAGACGCGCCCGGTGCGCTCGTCGGGTTCCCCGGAACCCACCTCACCGCCGCGATCGATCGTCGTCTGCCGGGTCTGGCGGTAGCCGACATTGGTGCTGAAGCCGCCGATCACGACCCCGAGGATGCCGCGCGGGGTGAACGACCACTGGAGCGACACATCGGGGATGGTGCTCTGCGCGCCGTCCACCACATCGTGGGTGTTGTCGAGGCGCCGCACGAAGTTCCGCGTGGCCCCACGTTGCAATCGCGCATTGAAGGACAGGTCGTACGGGAGCTGGAGCGCACTCGAGACGGCGGTCTGCTCGGTGAACCCCGCGACGGTGGCCGCGCGATCGAGGACCGAGCGGAAGGCGTCCACCCCACCGAGGGCGAACTGATACCCCGCGCCCGGTGTGAACGGTGCGCCATCGAACACAGAGTTGAGCGCGCGGGTGTAGCTGACGTCGAGCGGCCGGATGATCTCGGCGAGACGCATCGACCACGGTGCCTCCCCGCGCCAGAGGGCGATGGCGCGACCGGGATCGAAGACCGTCGACGCCGAGATGGTCTGCGCACTCGAGAGGCGACGTGGCAAGCGGAAGGCCCCGGTGGAGTCACCGACACGCACGAGCTGCCGCGACTGGGGATCGCGTTGCATGGCGTACACCGACGCCAGCGTGACGCGGGGGCGGAGCCACACCAACAGCGCGGGTTCGTACGTGATCGCCGCGTTCATCTGCCGTTCGCGCTCCAGCCCGATATCAGCGCCGAAGAGCTGCTCACGCTCACCGCTGGCGATGATGGCCGTGGCGGAGGTGTCGCCGTAGTTGCGCAGATCACGCACCGAGCTGAAGTCCCAGCGCGCCGAGATCGCCGTGGTCGGCCGGAACTCCACGGCGCTCTGGGTGCGCCACACGGCCGTGAGCCCTTGGACCATCCGCCCCGTGTCGGCGTTGGTGGCCGCCGGGCGCAAGAAGGTGGTGCGGCGGTCGGTATTGCGGCCGAGCGTGCTACTGAAGCGGAACTGCGTCGGGGTCCATCGGAGGCGCCCGGTGCGGAGACCATTGAAGGCGGACCACTCCGGGAGGATCCCCGTCACCCATGTGGGTAGCCCGGCCAGCCGTGACTGCGCCTGCAGGTTGTAATCGAGGGACGCATTCCAGTTCTGTGACCCACCGTCGGAGAACTCCGACCGATTGGCGCTCGCGCCGTAGTTGGCGTTGACGGACAGGTTGTTGACGAGCGCCGGGATCACCCCGCCTCCCGACAGTGGGATCGCGCGGCGAACGGAGATCGAGT
This sequence comes from Gemmatimonadaceae bacterium, assembly GCA_040374005.1. Lineage (GTDB taxonomy): Bacteria > Gemmatimonadota > Gemmatimonadetes > Gemmatimonadales > Gemmatimonadaceae > DASRAP01. The sequence goes on from JBEIVF010000050.1 coordinate 7,591, forward strand.
AATTGGTCGTGGACCGCCGTGGTGTGCGGAGTCCGGCGATGCCGGCCCCGCGGATGTCGGATTGCGACACGAAGATCGGGTCGCTCGCACTCGAGCTGTGATTCACCGTGAGCGGCATTGACAGGGCCCGTGCGCCAGGGAGGAGTCGCTCCAAGCGCACGGTGGTCCCGATGGCGAAGGCATCGTTGCCGACGAACGAGGGGAGTTCGGCGAGTTGTCGGAAATTCCCGTCGACGCGACTCGCCAATATCCGGAACTGGGCGATGTCGCCGGCCGCGACGTTCAGGGCGATCTGCCCGGCATAGCCTGGTGTGCGATCGACGTCTGTCAGGCGGATGTCGTTGACCCAGAGCTCCAGCGTGTCGGAGAGCAGGATCGGGTCGGATCCGGTGCCTTGCGCCACGCGCACCATGCCGACCGCCAGTTCTTGGACCGAGGCGAGGTTGGGCGGATTGATCGCCGGGTCGATCGAGTAGACGATGTACCCGTCGCTGCACACGGCGTGCCGGTTCACCGGCTGACCGATGGGGATCCCGGACTGCGCGATGAGCAAGGAGTCGATGCCCGAGCATTGGAGCGTGTCGGCGGAGGCCTGCAGGAAGTTGTTCTGCAGTTGCTCGCGCAGATCGAAGAGGCGTCGGAAGTCGACGCGCACTTCGGGCAGCCACGTCGCCCGCCCGCGCCCGCTGTTCACGGGCGTGCGGTAGAGGTAGAAGTTGTTCTGATCGCGGCCGATCTTGATGTAGAACTCGAGCTCACCGTCTTGGCCCCACCCGGCGCTGTTCCCACGTGCCCAGACGCGGAGCTCACGATACGTCATGAAGTTCTTCGCGCCTTCGGCGAAGCGATAGAAGGCCTCGGCCCGGTTCCCGACCTCGAGGCCGCCGGCCACGATGCGGAGCGATCGCTCATTGATCTGCTGCACCATGTTCTCGAGCCCCGTCTGTTGCTGCTCGGCCACATCGCCGATCCCGGGCGGGCTCTCGTAGTCCACGTTGCGGAGCGTGTCCCGGTCCTGCGTCCCGACCACCGAGGCGATCGTGAAGCCGGGAGCCGGCTCATCGCCGGCGATGCCGCGCACGGTGCGATCACTGCGCTTGATCCACGGCGAGCCCAAGAGCCGCAGGCGGACGAGGGGCGTGGTGACGAACGCATCATCCGAGGTATTGGGCCCAGAGATCATGGTGATCCGCGCCGCGCGGATCCGCCGGAGGTTCGGGCCGCCGTTGAGCGAGTCCGTCGGCGCGCGGAACGGGACGCGTACTTGGACCCAGCAGAGATTCGTGGCCCCGCCGCCGGCGATCGTGGTGTCGCTGTTGGTGAGATTGCACGAGCCGATCCGGTTGAACGACGCCGGATCCGCGAGGTCGATGATGTAGCGACGGAGCCGCTCCTCTTCGCGTTGGGCCGCGGTGAGGTTGAGCGTGAGGTCGAGATCGACGTCCTCTTCGTCGAGTCGTCCGTTCTGGATCGTGCAATTGGCGCGGCTATCGCCCAAGAGCAGGAGCTGGAACGCGCCGCGCTGGCAGGTGGCGAAGTCGGTGACCGTGCGGAGATCCGGGCCGTTGATGATATCGAGCGTGGGCAGGCGATCGCCGGGGAGTCCCGTGTCATCGCTGGCTTGATTGAAGGCGCGCGAGAGCGGATCGCGTTCGGTGTCCATCTCGTCGAACCCGAGCAGTCGCTTGCCCGAGAACACCGAGTCGATCCCACCCGGCCGTGGGACGAGTTCGAGCGTCGCCGGGCCGAACGCGACGGAGTTCTCGGATACATCGCCCAAGTCGAAGACGAGCGTGGGGTTCGCGGTGCGCCCTTGGGCCGTCGTGTCGACCAACGTCCAGAACTCGAGCTGCTCCACGCGCGAGAGATCGATGCCGGCCGGCGCGAGCACCGAGCGGATCGAGCGCCACCGACGACCGGTGGGGGCATTGTCCACCGTCCACTGGAAGGCGTTCGTCGACGCGTTGAGGAGACCGCCCGTCCCGAGCGGATACAGCGTCATCCAGAGGATCTGCTCCGGGGCCTGCGCGCCGCTGCCGGAGAGGCGCACCTGCGGATCGATCTGGTCGAACGTGAACGTGTACGGCGCACCGCCGCGACTGACGCCATTGTTCTGCCACGCCAACGTGCTGGCGCGCGCGAGATCGAGATTGGCCGCGCCCACTTTCGATTGGAGGACGTTCCCCACCGCGGGCTGGCTGGAGAAGTACCACGCCGCTTCGTTGAGCGGCAGGCCAGCACCGCCCTCGGTCTCGAACGTCTCGACGAAGGCTTGCCCGGCGGCGTTGGGCTGCGGACGACTCGTGGCGATCTCGGCGGTCAGATCGACCTTCGACAACGGCGTGGAGGTGACGGTCGGGATCTTCTCCAACCACGACGAGAGCGCCGCGGCATCGAAGGTGAACCGTCCGCTCACGCCGGCGATGAGCGACGACTGCGGCTCGTAGCCCAGCGGTGGACGCGTGAACGACGTGCGCTGACTCTGCGAGATGGCGATCATGTCCACGGCACCACGCTCGAAGGGGATCGAGCCCGTGAAGCCGAAGACGTTGGTCGGCGCGGCGGCGAACAGCGGATTCTCCTCGTACCGCACCGTGACGGTGCGCGCGACCGGGAACAGCGTGTCGGGCCGCGTGAAGGTCAGCATCCCGAGTTCGTAGTCGATCGTGTAGTCCTCGTCGCGCGTGAGCGAGACGCCGTCGATGGACACATCCTCCGAGAACTGCCGGAGCTGGACCGCGCCCAACATCAAGCTGCCGAGATCGCCGCCGCCGTCGATGTCGTACCGTAGCCGGATGCGATACTGCGCCTGCGGGTGCTGCGAGGAGTACAGATCCTCGCCCGGCGTCTTGTAGATGGAGTCCGCCACGGGATTGCCCGGGACCACCAGCCCGTCCGCGGCGAACGGGCGCAGGGACGGGAGCACGAGGAAGAA
>JBEIVF010000294.1:0-1965 GCA_040374005.1 Gemmatimonadaceae bacterium
CCTTGAGGCGGCGATACAGATACTTGTGCTCGAAGAAGAGCACGCAGTCGTCGTCGCGGATCGCCGCCTTCATCAAGCCCTTGGCGTCGCTGGGCGTGGAGGGATAGACGATCTTGAGCCCCGGCGTGTGCAAGAACGCCGCTTCGGGATTCTGCGAGTGGAACGGCCCACCGCGCACGTACCCACCGGACGGCCCGCGCACCACCATCGGGCACGGCAAGAACGCGCGGTACCGCGCCGTGGCCACGTAGTTGGTGAGCATGTCATAGCCGCACGAGATGAAGTCGATGAACTGCATCTCGCAGATCGGGCGCATGCCGTAGTGCGCCGCCCCCGCCGCCGCGCCGATGATCGCGGCCTCGGCGATGGGCGCGTCGATGACACGGTCCACGCCGTACTTGGCCTGCAATCCCTCGGTGACCTTGAAGGCGCCACCGAACGCGCCGACATCCTCGCCGATGACGAAGACATTGGGATCGCGCGCCATCTCTTCGTCCATCGCTTCGCGGATGGCGTCGAGGAACGTGATCTCGGTGCTCACGCGCCCTCCTTGTACCAATGCGCGGGCAGCACCGCGGGGTCCGCGTACACGCCAACGAGCGCCTCGCGCTCCAGCGGTGGGCCCGACTGCTCGGCCTCATCCGTCGCCGCGTCGACCACCGCTTGCACCTCCGCGTCGATCGCCGCGAACTCGGCGTCGGTGACCTGCTGCGTCTTGCGCAGCACGGCCACGAAGCGATCGAGGGGATCGTTCTCCGCCGCCCACTGCTCGGCTTCGCCCGCCGGCACGTACGACTGATTGTCGTGCTGTGCGTGCCCCGTGCGGCGGTACGTGAGCAGCTCGATGAGCGTCACCCCCTCACCGCGTCGCGCGCGATCCACGGCGGCCTTGGTCACGTCGTACACGGCGAGCACATCGTTGCCGTCGGCCTGCGCGCCATGCACACCATAGCCGATGGCCTTGTCCACGAACGACGTGGCCGCCGTCTGCTTGCTCGTCGGCGTGGAGTACGCGTACCCGTTGTTCTCGATGATGCACACCAAGGGCAGCCGTTGCACCGCGGCGAAGTTCAGGCCCTCGTGGAACGCGCCCGTCGAGGTGGCCCCATCGCCGATGTACACCAGCACCACGCGCGCCTCACGCTTCATCTTGAAGTTGAGCGCGACACCGGCCATCACGGGGATCATGTCGCCCAGATGCGAGATCTGGCCGATGAAGCCCCGGTCGAGATCACCGAAGTGGATGTTCAGCTCGCGGCCCCGCGTCGGCGAATCCCCGGTCGCCATGTACTGGCGGATGACCTCGACGGGCGTGGCGCCCTTCACGAGCATGGAGCCGAGATTGCGGATGAGCGGTGAGAGCACGTCGTGCCGCTCGAGCGCGAACGCACTGCCCACCGCATCGGCCTCTTGGCCTAACGAGCGGAAGAGCCCCCCCACCAACTTCGATTGCCGGTACAGCGCGACGAGCCGCTCTTCGAGCGTTCGGGTCAAGCGCATCCAGCGATAGAGAGCGAGCTGCTGCTCGCGTGACAAGCCTGCGGACATTCAGTAGGACGCGCTGAACACGTGATGGATGTCGTCGGCCTGATGGAGCCGCACGAAGTACTGCTTGACGTTGCGGTCGAGGCGGCTCTCGCCCATTTGATCGGTGTGCGCTTCGACGAAGGTGTAGTGCCCCCCCTCCATCTTCACCGTCAGGGTGAGCGTGCCGATGTCGCCCCTAAAGGTCCGCGACCGCGCGGCGGACGCGACCAGCGCCAGGCCGATCGTGGGGAAGAACGCGTCGGCGGTGGCGAGGACCGCGTCGGGATGGCCGTGACAGCGATGGAAGTGCTTCATCGGTTATTGCCGTTCGTTGTAGATGGTCTGCATCCAGTCCTGCCGTTGCAGGCGCTCGGTCGAATCCTTGCGGACCTGGATCGCCACCGCCCAAACCCCGGCGGTGATGAAACGGAGCTTGGC
>JBEIVF010000285.1:0-2196 GCA_040374005.1 Gemmatimonadaceae bacterium
GGCCGGTCCGCCGGCCGGTGCCCCGCCGGGTGCGGGTGGTCGTGGCGGCGCCGGTGGTGGCCCACCGGGTGGTGGGGGGCGCGGCGGTGCCGCTGGTGCGGGCGCCGCGATCCCGGGCGTGCCGCAGTCGATCCCGAGCGCGGGCTACCTGCCGGAGAATCCGTGCGGTGGCGCGGGCGGCGGTGGTGGCTTCGGCGGCTTCGGTGGCGGCGGTGGTGCCGCGCCGTACGTGGCCCCGGGCGCGTACACGGTCGCGTTGATGGCCGGTGACCGTGAGCTCGAGCGCAAGCCGATGCGCATCGTCATGGACCCCGAGGTCAAGTTCACGGCGCAGGAGCGCGCGCGGTACCAAGACATCCTGCTCGACCTGCACGAGATGCAGCGCACGGCCACGCCGCTCGTCGCGGCGCTGACGTCGCTCAATGCGCAGATGGATAGCGTGGTCGCCAAGTCGGCGGCGTCGGGGGCATCAGATGCCGTGAAGTCGCAGGTCACCGCCCTCAAGCGTGATCTCGATGCGGTGAAGGGGAAGTTCGGTGTTGGTGCGGCGCTGGGCGGTGGCGGCGGCTTCGGTGGTGGTGGCCGCGGCGGCGCACCGGCTGATCCGGCGAACGTGTTCGGCCGCGCCGGTACCCTGAAGGGCGCGATCGGCGGCATCTGGGAAATGCCGAGCGCGTCACTCGTCGCGCAGTACACGGAGGTGAAGGCGGCATTGCCGCGCGCCATCACCGAGGCCAACGGCGTGCTCACGCGCGCTCGGGCCGCGAGCGAGGCGCTCAAGACCCACAACGTGACGCTCACGGTCCCCGCGACCACCCGTTAGATTACGGATAGTTGATCCCTTCCACCCAGGAGTGATGTGATGAAAGCACTGCGATTCTTCTCGATGTTGGCGGTTTTGGGCGCCGTGACGGCCTGCGCCGCAGCCACGAGCGGCGGCACGGGTGGCGGTGGCGCGTCCACCGCGGCAGCGGCCCCGCCAGACACGTCGGCGGCCGTCATCAACGAAGGCCGGACCTTGTTCAACAGCTTGGCGCGCTGTGCGTCGTGCCACGGCTCCAATGGCTCGGGTGGTCAGGGCGGGCCGCAGCTCAACGACCGCGAATGGTTGCAGATCAACGGCTCATACAGCGGGATCCAGTACATCATCCGCAACGGCGTCTCGGCCGGCGATATCCGCGAGCCCATGCACCAGCGTCCGATGCCCGCCCGCGGTGGCGACAACACCAACCTGACCGACGCACAGATCGACAAGATCGCGACGTTCGTGTGGTCACTCTCCCAGCCGAAGTAACCTCCAATGATCACCTCCGTCGGGTCCATCCCGGCGCGTGACACCCGCGGTGCGACGAGCCTTCGTCGCACCGCGGTGCTGTTTTGCGCCCTCCTTGCCGCGGCCGCACCGGTCGCCGAGGCTCAGCTCAATGCTGCACCGGCGCGCCGCGCCGACGAAGGCCGTGGACCGTTCACGCGCCTCGTGATCCAGAACGCGATGGTCATCGATGGCACCGGCGCCCCGGCGCGCGGACCGATGAGCATCACCATCGAAGGCAACCGTATCGTGTCGGTGGGTGGCGCGGGTCGGCCGGCCGCCGGGACCGAGGTGATCGACGCGCGAGGGCACTACGTGATGCCCGGGTTCGTCGACCTCCATGTGCATGCGGGCGGTGCCCCGAAGAACATCGAGTCCGAGTACGCGTTCAAACTGTGGATGGCGCACGGCGTGACCACCGTCCGCGGCGTGCCGATCGGCCCGTGGGGCTGGACGATCAACGAGCAGAAGCGCAGCGCGGCCAACCAGATCGTGGCGCCGCGCATCTACAACTACCAGCGCCCCGGGACGGGCTGGTCGGAGGGCCCGATCAATACGCCCGAGGCCGCGCGCGCGTGGGTGCGCTGGGCCGCCGGGCAGGGCATCGACGGCCTGAAGATCGACGCGCACGACCCGCCCGTGATGGCGGCGTTGCTCGATGAGGCCAAGAAGCTCGGCCTCGGCTCCACCGCCCACTTGTCGCAGATGGGCGTGGGCCGCATGAACGCCAAGCAGGCCTCCGACTTGGGCCTCGGTACGGTGACGCACTTCTATGGGTTGTTCGAGTCGTTGCTCAAGGACTACAGCATCCAGAACTGGCCCACGGATCAGAACTACAACGACGAGTACATGCGCTTCAGTCAGGTGGCGCGGTTGTGGAACCA
>JBEIVF010000021.1:0-15823 GCA_040374005.1 Gemmatimonadaceae bacterium
CGGCCACGGCGAGGAGATCCTCCATCGGCATCCCGAAGGCCGGATCCGCGGCCAAGCGCTCGAGCATGTCATTGGCCACACCCTCGTCCTTCATGGCGCGGGCCGCCGAGATGCTGTGCGTGCGGATCACCTCGTGCACGGCCTGACGGTCACCTCCCGCTCGCACCGCCCGCACGATCAGCTCTTCGGTGGCCATGAACGGCAACTCGCTCATCACGCGCTGCCGCACGCGCGCCGGGTGCACCTCCAAGCCAGCGCAGATGTTCTCCATGAGGATGAGCATCGCGTCGGTCGCGAGGAAGGACTCCGGGATCGCGAGACGGCGATTGGCGCTGTCGTCGAGCGTCCGCTCGAAGTACTGCACCGCATGCGTCTGGTTGGCGTTGGGCTCGAGCGATAGCACGAACCGCGCGAGCGCGGCGATGCGCTCGGAGCGCATGGGGTTGCGCTTGTAGGCCATCGCACTGGAGCCGATCTGCTCCTTCTCGAACGGCTCCTCGATCTCGCCGAAGGCCTGCAACATCCGCATGTCGCCCGAGAACTTGGAGGCGGAGGCCGCGATGCCGGCCACAACGCCGAGGACATGCGCGTCGAGCTTCCGCGTGTACGTCTGGCCGCTCACCGGAATCGACTTGCTGAAGCCGAGCGCGGTGGTCACGAGACGGTCGAGCTCACGCACCTTGGCATGATCGCCATCGAACAGCGACAGGAAGGAGGCCTGCGTCCCCGTGGTCCCCTTCACGCCGCGGAACGGGAGGGTGGCGATACGGTGGTCCACATCAGCCACGTCGAGGAGCAGGTCCTGCATCCACAGCGTGGCGCGCTTGCCGATCGTGGTGAGCTGGGCCGGCTGGAGGTGCGTGTAGCCGAGGGCCGGGAACGAGCGCCACTCGCGCGCGAACACCGCTAAGGAGCGCAGGATCGCGATCAGCCGCGCGCGCAGCAACTCCAGCCCGCGCCGCATGAGGATCAGATCAGCGTTGTCCGTGACGAACGCGCTGGTGGCGCCCAAGTGGATCACGCCGCGCGCAGCGGGCGCGACATCACCGAAGGCGTGCACGTGCGCCATGACGTCGTGGCGGAAGCGGCGCTCATACTCGGCGACGGCCGTGAAGTCGAACGTGTCGAGGTTGGCGCGCATCTGCGCGATCGCCTCGTCGCTGATGTCCACGCCGAGCGTCTGCTCGGACTCGGCCAGCGCGAGCCACAGACGGCGCCACAACCCGTAGCGCGACTGGGCTCCCCACAGGGTGAGCATCGCGGGGGAGGCGTAGCGCTCGGCGAGCGGCGAGGAATAGCGATCAGGATCGGTCACTTGATGACGATGTCAGTGGAGAAGAGATTGCCGCCGCGTTCCAAGAGGAGTTGGATGGGGCCGCGCCCCGCGAAGTAGTCGAGGAGGCGGGCCGCGCCATCCGCATCCTGCACGGCGTAGCGATTGATCTGGACGAGGACATCACCGGCTTGGATGCCGATGGCCTGCGCGATGCGATCAGACACCCGGAACACCAGCGCCCCCTGCGCGCTGCGGACCGCACGCTCCGTCCGGATGGCCGGGGTGAGCGACACGAGTTCCATTTCGCGCAGCACTTGGACCTTGGGGGCGCCGATCTCCGGGAGATCAGCCACGCGCACCGACACCTCGATGTCGCGCGTGCCACGGCGCACCCGCACCGGGACCGATTCGCCGACGCGGCGATCGAGCAGTTCAGATTCCCAGTCGAAGTAGCTGCGGATCTCGCGCGTGCCGGCCGACACGATCTTGTCGCCGACGCGCAGCCCCGCTGTCGCCGCCGGTGAGCCTGGCACCACCGTGCCGATCACGGCCCCCGCCGCGATCGCCTCGCGCGGGTTGCTGCCCTGCGGGACTTGTAGCTTCACGCCGATCCAGGGCCGACGGATGGAGCCGTTGGCGAGCAGATCGTCGGTGACACGCTTCACGCGGTTGATCGGGACCGCGAAGCCCAGACCCACCGACCCCTGCGACGGCGTGTAGATGACGGTGTTCACGCCGATCACGTCGCCATCCGCATTCACGAGCGGTCCGCCGGAGTTCCCAGGATTGATCGCGGCGTCGGTCTGGATCATGTCGAACGTGCTACCGCCGCCTTGCGGGCGCGACACCAAATTGCGGCCGGTGCCGCTCACGACTCCCGCGGTCACCGACGGCTCGGCATTCCCGAGGGCGAAGCCGAAGGGATTGCCGATCGCGATGGCCCACTCACCGACGATGACATCGCGCGAGTCGCCGAGGGGGGCCACCGGGAGGTCCATGGCATCGACCCGCAGCACGGCGATGTCGTTCACCTCATCGACGCCAACGATGGTCGCGGGGTAGGTGGTGCCGTTACTGAGCGCGATGGAGAGGGTCGTGGCCCCATTCACCACATGCGCATTGGTGACGATGATGCCGTCGGTGCGCACGACGAACCCCGAGCCGATCGACGCCGAGGTCCGCTCGCCCGAGCGGCCGCCGAAGAATTGTTCGAACATGTCCACCGGCACGCGCTGCCGCGTCTCCACTTGCACCGTGACCACGGACGGCGCGACGCGGGCGACGGCCTCCGTGATCGCGGTGCGCCGACTGTCGCTGAGCGGCGTGCGTACGCTCGGTGGCGGCGTGACGGTCTGCGCATCGGACAGCGCCGGCGACGCCCCCTGACAGGCGGCGGCCGCAAGGACCAGCGCGAGGGGAGCGTAGCGTCTCATTTCGTGAGGCGCGGGCGGGGGCGACGGCTCAGCTCGCCGAGCATCTGATCGAGCGCGCGATCCGTGAGCGGATGCTGCGCGAGGGCGCGTAAGGCGGACACGCTGAGGGTGACCCCGTCCGCGCCGGCGAGCATGCCCTGGGCCGCCACGCGCGGCGAGCTCGCCGCTGCGCCCAGGACATCGCACGCGATCGCGTGACGTGCGAAGAGGGCGACGGTATCGGTCAATACGGCCGCCGCGTCGTGACCATGCTGATCGAGGTGGTCCGTGGCGATGAGCACCGCGACGGCGCCACACTTGGCGGCCAGCAGGGCTTGCGCCGGCGTGACCACGAAACTCGCGACCGTCCGGATGCCCTCGGTGTGCAACCGGAGCAGCGCGTCCATGCCGTCCTCGACGAACGGCACCACCACGCTGATGTGGTCGCTGACCTTCGCGAGATCACGGCCGGTGGCATACAGGTCCTCGGCGGTCACTGCGCCCGCGACCGCGAGGATCGGCTCCGCCGTGCGGCGCGCGATCTGCTCCACCTGCTCGAGCGGGTCGACCCCGAACGCGTCGGTGTCGAGCGCCCCGGGTGTGATGTACACGCCATCCGCGAGACGCGCGTCGATCGCCCACGGGATGTCCGCCAGCGAGGCGGACTCAAGGAAGAGCTTCACGCAGCAGTCCGGTACAGGGGAGCAGGGTATTCCACCGCTTCGAGACACAACGCGTGCGGTGGTGCGGGCGGCGAGATGTCATCGTTCCGGTCCGCCACGAGCAGCGTGCCGAAGTCAGTCACGGGACGTTCCCCGGTCGCGATCTGGAGCATCGTCCCGACCAAGAAGCGCACCATGTGATGCAAGAAGCGATTGGCTTGGATATCGAAGCGCAGGCCGCCCTCGACGGGGACCCACGCCGCGTGGTGGATCTGACACCGATGTGCATCTGTTCTCGGCGCCGTGCCACGCACCGCGAACGCGAAGAACTGATGCTCCCCGAGCAACTGCGTGGTCAGCGCGGACAACACCCCGTGGTCGATCGGGCGGAGGACGGCATGCTCCCACCGGCGCCGAAAGGGTGATCGTGCCGCTTCGTCCGTCCCGACGCGATAGCTGTAGCGCCTCGCCGTCGCACTGTACCGGGCGTGGAACTCGGGAGCCATCTCGAAGGCCTCCGCGATCCACATGTCGGGCGGACACACCGCATTGAGCGCCCGACGCAGACTCGCCGGCGTCCACGTGGCCGGCACCGTCACGCCGACGGCCTGTCCGCGCGCATGCACGCCCGCATCCGTGCGCCCAGCGCCCATCACCCCGGTCGGAGTGCCCAGCAAGCGACTCATGCCTGCCTCCAATTCGCCTTGCACCGTGCGCGGCCCCGGCTGCCGTTGCCACCCGGCGAATCCGGCTCCGTCGTACTGCAACACGAGTTGGATGGTGCGTTGATCCATCGGAGGAAAACTAACCGGAAATCACGGGGGCGAGCAACGGACCAACGCGGGCTCGCCGATTGACTTGCGCAAGCCGTCCCTCCCATCTTCCGCTCTGGTTCGCTTCGGGTCAGTTCGGCCTCGGGGTCCCTCACGTTTCCAGCCGCTCTGATGCCTCCGCGCCCTCTTGACGCCCTCGCGCACACCCTCGCGGCCTCGACCGACCTCGAGGGCGCGGTCGTGGCGCTGGCGGATGGGGTCGCTGACCCCGAGCGGACCGCCACGGAGGCCCTGTCCCGCCACGACGGCACCCGCGGCCTGCTCGTGGAGCGGCAAGCGCGCCTCGAGGCCGCGCGGCTGCTGCAGGGCGGTGGGCGATGACCGCGCCGTTGGTCGTCGCGCTGAAGGCCTTAGCCCAGCATCAGCCCCTGAGTGCGGAGCAGACGGCCGACGCCTTTGATGTGCTCATGCGCGGCGAGGCCACGCCGGCGCAAACGGCCGCGCTGTTGATGGGCCTTCGCGTGCGTGGCGAGACGGCGGTCGAGGTCGCCGGCGCGGCGCAGGCGATGCGGACGGCGATGCGGCACATCACCGTCGATGATCCGTCGTCGGTCGTGGACACCTGTGGCACGGGCGGCGGCACGCTGGGCACCTTCAATATTTCCACGGCCGCCGCCCTGTTGGCCGCTGGGGCGGGCGTGCGGGTGGCCAAGCACGGGAACCGGTCCTTCACCTCGGCGTGCGGGAGTGCCGATGTCCTCGAGGCGTTGGGGGTCGCCATCGAACTCCCGATCGAAGCGTTGCCGCAGATCTTCGCGGAGGCCGGCATCGTGTTCATGTATGCGCCGGCCATGCATCCGGCGATGCGACACGTGGGACCGATCCGCCGGGAGCTCGCGATCCCCACGGTCATGAACATCGTCGGTCCGTTAGCGAACCCAGCGAGTGCGGGCCGCCAAGTGGTGGGCGTCGCCGACCTCGCGCGGGTGTCGCTCATCGCGGGCGCCCTCGAGACGTTAGGCAGCGTGCATGCGATCGTCGTGCACGGCGCGCCCGGGATCGATGAGATCTCGCCGCTGGGGCCGACCACCGTGTGCGAAGTGGGTCGCGGTCCGCTCCGCGAATGGACGATCGATCCGGCGCGGTATGGGCTGCACACCACCGACCCCACCGACCTCGCGGGCGCGATGCCCGCGGAGAATGCGGCGCGGATCGAAGAGGTCTTGTCGGGGAGCGGCCCTGCGGGGGCGCGGCACGCCGTGGTGCTGAATGCGGCCGGCGCGATCTACGTGGCAGGGCTCGCCCCTACGTATGAAGAGGCGATCACCGTCGCGGGCGAGGCCCTGCGGGCCGGGCGAGGAGCCGCCGCCTTGGCGACGCTCCGCACCGCGACCCAGCGCGTCGTGGCCTAGTAGCGCCGCAGGACGCCGACGACCACGCCCTTGATGGCGAGATCGGCATCTTTGTAGAACATCGGCGAGAGCTGTTCGTTGGCCGGCTGCAACCTGACGCGGCCATCGCGCTCCTTGAAGAATCGCTTGACCGTGGCCGCTTGCCCGTCGACGAGGGCGATGACCATCTCGCCGTTGTCGGCCGCACTGCGCTCCTTGACCACGACATAGTCGCCATCGCGAATCTGTTCGTCGATCATCGAGTTGCCCTTCACACGGAGCACATAGTGACTACCGCGGCCGACGAAGCTCTCCGGGACAGAGACCGTTTCGTTGGTCGTCATCTCTTCGATCGGTGCACCGGCCGCGACGGACCCCAAGAGCGGCAGATCCACCGCGCGCGGGAACACATCGGACGGCAGGATCTCGATGGCGCGACTCTCGTTGTACGCACGCTTGATGTAGCCCTTGCGTTCGAGGTTCGAGAGGTGTTCGTGGACGGTCGCCAGCGAGTTATAGTTGAAATGCTCGGCGATCTCTTCGAAACTCGGCGCGAAACCATTGGCCTCCCCGTAACCATTGAGGAAGTCGAGGATTTCGCGTTGGCGCTTGGTGAGCGACATGAGCAGGTCCTGGCTGGTGGTGGAGCCACACACCGGATGGTGGATGGCGACCGAATAACACCCGAAATATCTCCGAAGAGGTACCGAAGTGCAAGCGTCTGGTTCGTGGACCCCGCCGGCGGGGGTGCTGGGGGAGCTGGTCGAGGCGGCGTCGCACCGGGCCGACCTGGCGCGGCAGGGCGCGTCCGCGCTGCAGGCGCGCCTCGGGACGCGCCACCGTGGACCGTCCTTCGCCGCCGCGTTGCGGGCGGGGGTGGAGGTTCGGGTGATCGCCGAGGTCAAGCGTCGGTCGCCGTCGCAGGGTGATCTCGCGCCGTCGCTCGATGCCGGGGCCCAAGCGACGGCGTTCGCGGCGGGCGGCGCGGCGGCGGCATCCATCCTGACCGAGCCCACGCGATTCGGTGGGGCGCTGGACGATCTGACGCGCGCCGGTGGCGCTGGCATCCCGCTTCTCCGGAAGGACTTCATAGTGGACGAGATCCAGCTCCTTGAAGCGGCCGTCCATGGCGCGTCCGCCGTGCTCTTGATCGCGCGGGCGCTCCCGCCCGCCCGGTTGGAGGCGCTGCACCAGGCGGCGACCGCGTTGGCCCTCGATGTCCTCGTCGAAGTGCATGATGCCGCCGAGCTCGATCTGGTGCTCGCCGCAGGGTATCCGATCGTCGGCGTCAACAACCGCAACCTTGAGACGTTGGTCATCGATGTCACCACGGGCGAGACGCTGATCCCGCGGATCCCGGCGGATCGGATCGCCATCTTCGAGAGCGGTGTGCAGACGGCGGACGATGTGCGGCGCGCGGCGCGCGCCGGGGCTGACGCCGTGCTGGTCGGCACCTCGTTGTCGCGCCAGGGCGATGCGACGGCAGGGGTGCGGGCGCTCACGGGGATCGCCCGGCAGGCCCGTGGCGCCTGAGATCAAGTTCTGTGGCCTGACTCGGGCCGAGGACGCCGCGTACGCGGCGGCCCTCGGGGCGCGCTATGGGGGGGTCATCTTCGCTGGTGGGCCACGGGAGCGCCCGCCCGCCGAGGCGGCCGCGGTGCTCGATGCGGCGCCCCAGCTACGGCGGGTGGGCGTGATCGGGGGCCAGTCGCGCCGTGAGATCGATGCGCTCATTCGTGCGGTGCGTCTCGATGTCCTGCAGATGCACGCCGAGTCCGATCCGGCGGTGATCGCCGTGCTTCGGCGCGAGACCGGTCGCGAGGTGTGGGGCGTGCTGCGCCTCGACGGAACCAAATTCCCTCCGCACGCGTCAGAGCTGTTCGCGGTGGCCGATGCGGTGTTGGTCGAACCGCGCGTGGCTGGTGCGTTGGGGGGGACCGGCGTGGCGCTCGACTGGGGCGCTGTGGCCACTGAGCTCGCCGCGCGACGCGGCACGGCGCGCGTGGTCCTCGCCGGTGGGCTCACGCCCGTTAATGTGCAGGAGGCGGTGGGCGCCATGGCCCCCGCGGTCGTGGATGTCTCCTCGGGTGTCGAAGTCGCGCCAGGGCGAAAGGATCATCACAAGATGCAGGCGTTCGCCGAGGCGGTTCTCGTATGACAGCATCACTCGCGCTCGATGTCGAGCGCTTCGGAGCATTCGGAGGACGCTACGTCCCCGAGACATTGGTCCCCGCGCTCGACGCGCTCACGATCGCGCTCCAGGACGCGTTGGCGGACCAAGAGTTCGTCGCCGAGTACAAGCGCGGCCTGCGGGAGTACGTGGGGCGCGCCACCCCGCTGAGCGATGCGCCGCACCTCAGTGCGCGCGTGGGCGCGCCGGTGTGGCTGAAGCGCGAGGACCTCAATCACACCGGCGCGCATAAGATCAACAACGCGTTGGGCCAGGCGTTGCTGGCGCTCCGCATGGGCAAGAAGCGCATCATCGCCGAGACGGGCGCCGGGCAGCACGGCGTCGCGACGGCCACCGTGTGTGCGCGCCTCGGCTTGGAGTGCGTGGTGTACATGGGCGAGGAGGACATGGTCCGCCAATCGCTCAATGTGTTCCGCATGCAGCTCTTGGGCGCCACCGTCGTGCCGGTCACGGCGGGCACGCGGACGCTCAAGGATGCCACGACGGAGGCGATCCGCGATTGGGTCACGAACGTCGGTGACTCGCATTACATCATCGGATCAGTGGTGGGACCCGCGCCCTATCCGCGGATGGTGGCGGAGTTCCAGTCGGTGATCGGGAAGGAGGCGCGGGCGCAGATGCTCTGTCAGGCCGGTCGTCTCCCCAAGACCGTGGTGGCCTGCGTCGGCGGTGGCTCCAATGCGATGGGGATCTTCCGGGGGTTCGTGACGGACGCGGCGGTCGAATTGGTTGGCATCGAGGCGGCGGGTGAAGGGATCGCCACGGGGCGCCACTCGGCCTCGCTGTCGGCCGGGACGCCGGGCGTCCTCCATGGCTCGCTCAGTTACCTGCTCCAGGACGCGGCAGGGCAGGTGCATCCCGCCCATTCGATCTCGGCCGGCCTCGACTATCCCGGGGTGGGTCCCGAGCATGCCTGGATGAAGGACACGGGCCGCGCCGAGTACGTGGCCGTCACGGACGAAGCGGCCTTGGATGGGGTCGACATCCTGGCGCGGGACGAGGGCATCATCCCGGCGCTGGAGACGGCCCATGCGGTGGCGTGGATCGTGGCGTCGAAGGGCCGCTGGGCCGCCGACGAGCCGATCCTGCTCTGCGTCTCCGGTCGTGGCGACAAGGATGTGGCGCAAATCGCCGAGCGACGTAACTTGCGCGTGTGATGTCGAACCCCGTCGCTCCACCGCCTTTTTCGAACGGCATCGATGACCCCTGCCACTGACGCCCTCGCGGCGCGCTTCGCGGCCGGCAAGGCGGCGGGGCGTCCCACACTCGTGGCGTATCTGACGGCCGGGTTCCCCGATCCCGCGTCGTTCCCTGCCGTGCTCCGTGCAGTGGCGGACGCCGGCGCTGATGTGATCGAGATCGGCGTGCCGTTCTCTGACCCGTTGGCCGATGGTCCTGTCATCCAACGCAGCTCGCAGATCGCGCTCGAGCACGGGGTGACGTTCGCGCGCACGCTCGAGTTGGTGCGTGAGGCCGCGGTAGACGTGCCGTTGGTGCTGTTCAGTTATCTCAATCCCTTGATGGCGGCCGGCCCCGATGCGCTCGAGCGCGCGGCCGCTGCGGGATTCAGTGGGGTGCTCGTGACGGATATCCCCGTCGGTGCGGATCCCGTGCGCGAGGCGTGGTTGGGCGCGAGCCCGCTGGCCTTCGTCCGTCTCGTGGCCCCGACGACGCCCGTGGCGCGCATGGCCGAGATCGTCGAGCACGGCCGGGGCTTCGTGTATCTGATCTCCCGCACGGGCGTGACCGGGATGCAGTCGTCGCTCGCGGTCGATCTGCACGAGACGATGGCCAGGCTCCGTTCGGTGTGCACGTTGCCCATCGCCGTCGGGTTCGGGATCTCGACACCGGAGCAGGCCCGCGCCGTCGCGGACATCGCCGACGGTGTCGTCGTCGGGAGTGCGCTGGTCCAAGCGACCGCCGATGGTGGGGCTGCCGGGGCCGGCGCCCTCACGGCGCAGCTGCGACGCGCGCTCGATTCGCGCACGGCGTGAAGCTCCTCCTCCTCGCGCGGCACGCGAGAGCGGAGGCGGTGCTCGGCGCCGTGCGCGCTGTGGTCTGCCTGGTGGGGGTGCCGTTGTGGGTCGTTGGTGGGCGACGCGGCCGGTCGGTCACGCCCAAGGATCTCTCCGATCGGCTCACCAGTTTCCGCTGATGGAGGCACGCGCCGTCGTCCTGCCGTCCTGGGCGATCGTGTCGCCCGGCCGCCGCGCGCACATCGAGCGCGTGACCGCGCTGCTCGACGCGTGGAGTGCGACCATGGCGCTGTCCACGGCTGAGCAGCAAGCCTGGCACGATGCGGGCCGGTGGCACGACGCCCTGCGTGATGCACCGCTGGAATCCGTGCGCGCGATCGGCGAACCGCTCGACTTGCCCGCCGAGGCGTGGCATGGCCCAGCCGCAGCGGCGCGACTCCGTGACGAGGGAGAGTCGCGCGCGTCTGTGTTGGAGGCCATCCGGTGGCACACGGTGGGCTCCGCTGCGTGGGATGCGACGGGACGCGCGTTGTACTGCGCCGACTTCCTCGAGCCTGGGCGTCGCGTCGCGGCGGAGCGCCGCGCCGCGCTCGCGGCGGCGTTCCCCGGTGATCCCGAAGCCACGCTCAACGCGGTCGCGCAGTTGCGACAGCAGTGGGCGGCGCGCGCTGGGCACGCGCCGCATCCGTCCACGTCGTCCTTCCTCGCTTCGCTCTAACGCGCCATGCGCTCTCGTGTGTTGGTCCTGTTCGTCGTCGTCCTCGGTCTCATCGTCGGTGCCGCCGTGTGGCTGCTCGCCACGCGGTCGACGTCATCCACGCTTGCCGTGGCGACCATTGACGCGGACACCATGCGCCTTGTGCCGGACTCCGTGCGCATCAAGGTCGAGGTGCTGAACGCATCCGGACAGCGCGGGCTCGCCCGTCGCGTGACGCAGTACCTGCGCGACCGCGGTTTCGATGTCGTCAGCGTCGGCAACGCGCCCGAGGAATCCGACTCGTCAGTGGTGTGGGATCGCTCCGGGCATCCGGAGTGGGCGGCGTGGGCCGCGCGGGCCATGCAGGGAGCGCGCATCGCAGTGCGCGACGACTCAACCCGCTATCTCGACCTGACGCTCTTCATCGGGCGCAACTTTCGCGCGCCGCCGCAGGTTATCTACCCGTAGTTGCCCGCACGCGGCGGCGATGTCCATGCCGCGACTTTTCCGCACGGCGGTCTCGACGCCGCTCGCCCGTAGCTGCCGCGCGAACGACGCGATCTTGCTCGATGGCGTGGGCGTGAACCCCAACGCGCCGCCCGGGTGCAGCGGGATCAGATTCACGAACGCGGCGCAATCCTTGGCGAGGACGCCCAAGGCCGCGGCATGCTCGGGGGCATCATTCACGCCGCCGAGCATCACGTACTCGAACGTCACGCGCCGATCGAACTCGCGCGCGGCCGCGATCACGTCGGCCAACGGGTACTTGAGATTGATCGGCATCAACGTGTGTCGCAGCTCATCGCTCGGGGCGTGCACCGAGATGGCCAAGCGGAACTGCTCCGGACGCGCGGCCAAGGCTTCGATGCCCGGCAGCACACCGACCGTCGAGATGGTGATGTGGCGCGCGCCGATGCCCAACGCCTCCGGGCTATTGAGCACAGTGAGCGTGACATCGACCGACGGCCAGTTGAGCAGCGGCTCGCCCATCCCCATGAACACGATGTTCGTCGCGCGGATCGGCGGATCGAGCAACGCCAACTCGCGCACCTGACCCGCGATCTCGTGCGGCGCGAGGTTGCGCGCGAACCCCATGGTGCCCGTGGCGCAGAAGGCGCAGCGCAGCGCACACCCGGCTTGTGACGAGATGCAGAACGTCATCCGATCGCCGTCGGGGATCGCCACCGTCTCGATGCTCTGCCCATCGGGGAGCGTGAACAGGAACTTGCGCGTCCCATCCGTCGACCGTTGCTCGCTCGTCAGCGCGAGGCGGGTGAGCGGGAAGCGGTCCGTGAGCTGGGCGCGAAGTGCCTGCGGCAGTTCTGTGACCGCGTCCCACGACGGCGCGGGCACTTCCCACAGGCGTCGCACGATCTGCCCCGTGCGGTACGCCGGGAGCCCGGCCTCCGCGACGAACGCGGCGATCACCGTCCGCGCATCGGCTGGGGTGAGATCGAGGATGTTCGGGGACGTGCTCATCGGCGCTCCGTGGAAACGGACAATTGATACGTGGGCGTGAGACCGGCCGCGTTCTCTTCGCGCGCCACGCCGATCGTGAAGTCATCCTGATGCATCACGATGGCCAGCCGAGCCCGCCACGTCGTCGCCCCATAGGCCGCGACGCGCACCGGTCCACCGCGCAGGTCGAGGCGACCGAACCGCGCCGCCACGAACGGGAAGAGCTCCGTGTTGGCGCGTGCCGTGTGCACCACGCCCAGGCCGGCGCGGACCTCGGTGAGCGAGTCCTGCTGCACCACCCGCACATCGGCCGCCCCGGTCAGCGTGGCGCGGTCCGATCCACCTGGCGCGAGCAAGAAGGTGGACGCCGCCACGCGGAGGTCACGCCACGGCAGATCCTCCACCAGCACGCCGAGGTCCGTGGCGGGCCGCGCGGCGCGCTGCTGGTCGAGCCGACCGGCCACCCACCGGAACGCCGCGCCAACGGTCACGTGCTCGTGCACGGTGCGCGTGGCGCCTAGTGACGACACCCAGATCCCGTACGGGATGTCGCCACCGATGGACTGCGGGTCGGTGTCCGTGCGCGTGAGATCGGAGACTCCCGCGCGCATCACGGACGCCGATAGAGTGCCTACACCGCGCACCCGGTAGGCGGCGCTCAGCACCTGACCCGTGAACGCGACGTCCACTGGCGCGTTGAGCGCCGCGAGGCCCAGGCGATATCGCACGCCCTCCCCGAGGCCAGCGGTGGCCGGATTCCAGAGACCGCCGGCCGTGCCCGTGCCCAGCGCCGCAGGTTCGCCCGTGAGGCCGAGCGGCGAGAAGAGGAGGTCGCGCCCGGGGACCGACTGCGCGGCGAGTGGGCCGGTAGCAACGAGCGAGAGTACGGCCAACACGATGGGGCGCATATACTTAACCTACCCGCGCCGAGCGGGGGATTCAAGCGTTGCGGCACGGCCGCCGCTACCTATAAGTCGCTGCGGCAACGTATCTTACGGCATCGCGATCGAGCGCCATCCTGCGCGCCGACCTCCGTCTCATCACGCCCCGCCGACGTTGCCCGACCCAATCGTTCCCGCCGATCCCACGTTCCGCGCCACGTCGTTGCGGACCATCCCTTGCGGCGCCCTCCGTTCGGCGCACGTTGGCCAGCGCGTGCGGCTTGGCGGCTGGGTGCAACGGAGCCGTGATCTGGGCGGACTGCTCTTCCTTGATCTTCGGGATCGCGATGGCGTGGTGCAGTTGTCGTTCGGCCCGCCATGGGCCAACGCCGACGTGATCGCGGCCGCGGCGGCCGTGGCCACCGAGAGCGTGGTCTTGATCGAAGGCGAGGTGGTGGCGCGCACCGATGCTACGCGCAACGCGGATCTCGGCACCGGCGCGGTCGAAGTGCGGTGTGATGTGCTCCGCGTGATCGGACCCGCGCAGACGCCGCCGATCCCGGTGGTGCGTGGCAAGGGCGAGAAGTTGGCCGCGGAAGAGCTCCGGCTCCGGCATCGGGTGCACGATCTGCGGCGGCCTGAGTTGCAGCAGAACCTCATTCTGCGGCATCGCCTCATGCAGGCCACGCGCCGCTACCTCGACACGCACGGGTTCCTCGAGGTGGAGACGCCGATCCTCACCAAGCCCACGCCCGAAGGCGCGCGCGACTACCTCGTCCCCAGCCGCGTGCATCCGGGGGAGTTCTACGCGTTGCCGCAGTCGCCGCAGCTGTACAAGCAATTGCTAATGGTTGCCGGCTATGACCGCTATTTCCAGATCGCGCGGTGCTTCCGCGACGAGGACTTGCGGGCCGACCGGCAACCGGAGTTCACGCAGATCGACGTCGAAGCCTCGTTCGTGCAGCGCGACGATGTGATGGATCTCATGGAGGGACTCATCGCCGCGCTCTGGGTCGAGGGTGGATCATCGGTGCCGCGTCCGGTGTCACGGATGACCTACGCCGATGCGATGGAGTCGTACGGCTGTGATCGTCCGGACCTGCGGTATGCGCTGCGCCTTCGGGATGTCACCGCCGTGTTCGCCGCGTCGGAGTTCGGTGTGGCCAAGTCAGTGATCGCGGATGGCGGCCGGGTGCGCGGCTTCGTCGCGCCGGGCGCCGCGGGCTGGTCGAGGAAGCAAGTCGATGAACTCGAGGCGATCGCGAAGGACGCGGGCGCCGGTGGGCTCATCCGCCTGAAGCGCGGTGCCGAAGGGCTCGAAGGCCCAGCTGCGAAGTTCCTCGGCCCGGATGCGGCCACGGACCTCGCCATCGGCGAGGGAGACCTCGGGCTCTTCGTCGCGGCGAAGGACGCGGTCGCGAATCCCGCCCTCGATCGTGTGCGGCAGGAAGTCGCACAGCGACTCGGGCTCGTCGATCCGCAGGCGAGTGCGTTCGTGTGGGTGGTGGACTTCCCGATGTTCGCGCGCATCCCGGAGACCGGCGCCCTCGAGCCGCTCCACCATCCGTTCACGGCGCCGCATCCCGACGATCATCACCTGCTCGCGACGCGCCCGGAGCACGCGAGAGCGCTCGCGTACGATCTCGTGTTCAATGGTGTGGAGTTGGGCGGGGGATCGATCCGCATCGCGGACGCGGCGGTGCAGCGCACGGTGTTCTCGTTGCTGGGCTTCGACGAGGCCACGGCGGAGCGTCGCTTCGGCTTCTTGCTCGAGGGGCTGCGCGCCGGCGCGCCACCGCACGGCGGCATCGCGTTCGGGTTCGATCGTATCGCGATGATGCTGTCGGGCGCGAGTTCGCTCCGTGACGTGATCGCGTTCCCCAAGACGACCGCGGCGCGCGCGCTGTTCGAAGGTGCGCCGACGCTCGTGCCCGCGCAGGACCTCGCGGATCTCCATTTGCGGTTGGCCGCGGAGCCCCATGCCTGATGCGACCGGAGTGGTCCCGCCGCACGATCTCGTGATGGCGAAGCTCGAAGTCGAAGGTGTCGACTTGCTGTTGCTGGCGGGCATCAACGATGCCAACCTGGCCGAGCTCACCAAGCAGACGGGCGCGCGCGTCACGTTGCGTGGCGGTGCGTTGTCGGTGTCGGGTACGGCGGAGCAGGTCGAGCGCGGGAAGGTGGTCGCCCAGCGCATGATCGATGCGGCGCGGCAACGGCTCATGCTCGAACCCGATGACGTGCTGCGGCTCGCGCTCGATGGGCGTGAGGGCGGCGCCGGTGCGGCGGACGGGCGCATCATCCTGCCGGGGATGCGCAAGATCATCCAGCCCAAAACGCCCGGTCAGGCCGAGTACCTGAAGGACATCGCCGAGCACGACATCGTCGTGGGCATCGGACCGGCGGGTACGGGTAAGACCTATCTCGCGGTGGCGGCGGCGGTGGACGCCTTGGTGCGCAAGCGCGTCAAGCGCATCGTGCTCGCGCGCCCAGCGGTGGAGGCCGGTGAGAGCCTCGGGTTCCTGCCGGGCGACATGCAGGCCAAGGTCGATCCCTACCTCCGCCCGCTCTACGATGCGCTCGAGGACATGATGCCGGTCGATCGCGTCCAGCGTGCGCTCGAGACGCGCACCATCGAGATCGCGCCACTCGCCTACATGCGCGGTCGCACGTTAGCCGATGCGTTCGTCATCCTCGACGAAGCGCAGAACGCGACCAATGCGCAGATGAAGATGTTCCTCACGCGGCTTGGCGTGAACTCCAAGACGGTGATCACGGGCGACAAGACGCAGATCGACCTGCCGAAACGTGAGGAGTCCGGGTTGGTGCAAGTGGAGCGCATCCTGCCGGGGATCGAGGGGATCGCGTTCCACTACTTCACCGACGCCGATGTGGTCCGGCACCGTTTGGTGCGCGAGATCATCAAGGCGTACGCTGAGGACGCCAACGGGTGAGCCCCACGGCCACGGACCGATCACGACACGCCGCGCTCGTGCCCCACGAGCGCGTGGGCGTGGCCGTCTCCACGGAGGAGGCACGCCTGCCAGTGGGGCGGGCGACCGTTACCGCACTCGTCCGCTTCGTGCTGCAGCGCGAGGGGATCCGC